>JAHBYH010000002.1:0-300000 GCA_019636055.1 Candidatus Paracaedibacteraceae bacterium | reverse complement strand
CCGAATGCAAATGAGCTGTATTATCTGGTGTCACTACAAAAACTTGCTGATCTTTCTGGGTGTGCATAATCGATTTTATGGGCGCAACAAGAACATCTTTATAATTCTTTAAGTCGAGAATGACATCGACAAACATACCGGGCCACAAACTTCGATCTGTATTATCTAACTCTGTCCTCAGGGTTAAAGTACGGGCTGTTGTGTCTATTGAGTTATCTAAAATTGCTCCTTTAGACTTTTTAGGAGAACTCAAGTCAGAATACTTAATTGTCAAATCTAGTTTATCGATTTTACTCTTCAGGGCATCGTAATAACGCTGGGGCAGGGGAATATCGACGTTGATTGGGTTAATTTTATTGATGGTCATGATAGCATTCGTATCATTCGCCTTAACAAGATTCCCCTCAGTTATGGCAATAGTGCCAACAACACCATCCAACGGTGATTTGATATCAGCATAATCAATTTGCGTTTCCAGATTGACAATCTGCGCTTGGGTCGCAGCAAGAGCAGCCTTAGCGGATAAAAATGTTTGTGTTGATTGATCCAATGTTTCTTTAGCAGCTACACCGCGTTTAGCAAGTTCAGTATCTCGTTGGAATTTCTTTTCAGAGCGAATAACCTCGGCTTTATTGCTGTCTAAGTTTGCTTTGGCTTGATCCAATTGTGCTTTTAGGCTCCGATCATCTAATTGAACGAGTTTGTCACCCTTTTTAACAGTTTGGCCATTTTGAATATATATTTTAGTAATTTGTGAATCTAACCGCGATCTAATGGTCACGGACTCAGGTGCAACAACGGTTCCGATTAAATGCAGTTGTTCAACACGGTCTCCTTTAA
This sequence comes from Candidatus Paracaedibacteraceae bacterium, assembly GCA_019636055.1. NCBI lineage: Bacteria > Pseudomonadati > Pseudomonadota > Alphaproteobacteria > Holosporales > Candidatus Paracaedibacteraceae > Candidatus Paracaedibacteraceae bacterium. The sequence goes on along the minus strand of JAHBYH010000002.1, from coordinate 299,160 downwards.
TCACTTGAGCAATCTTAACAAGCGGGGGTGTCTTTACAGGCGGAGATGCCGGTATAAAAACATATATTAACCAACAGACCAATAAAATGGCAATGCCGATCAGCCCATATTTATATTTGTGTAAATTTGTGGTCAAGATGATGTACTCCCTTAATTTAAGAGTACATCTTTTTCGGTAAAAAGTTCGTTAACCTAATAATAACTTATCATCAGCAGCATCCGAAAAAAGCATCATCACATCCTCAGGTGTCATCCGACGACGATCATCGCCAGAAATATCCTTAACAATTTGTCCTTCGTGCAACATAATCGTCCGATTTCCGTATTTCAAAGCTTGATGCAAGCTGTGGGTTACCATAAGAGTTGTTAAATTTTGTTCCTGAATAATCTTATCCGTTAAATCCATGACAAATGCTGCTGTTTTGGGATCAAGGGCAGATGTATGTTCATCTAACAATAAAATTTTAAGAGGGCTGAGTGTTGCCATTAATAAACTAACGGCTTGACGTTGCCCCCCGGATAACATCGCCATGGCCGTTTCAAGACGAGATTCTAGACCGAGTTCCAATTTTTGTAGTGCCTCTTGATAAAACTGCAACGCATGATTCTTAAGCGCACGCGATAACCCTCGGCTTTGACCACGTCGTTGCGCCAACGCCATATTTTCCATAATTGTCAAATCGCCACACGTGCCCGCGAGCGGGTCTTGGAATACCCGAGCCACATCCTTAGAACGACCAGCAGCGTTAATTCTAGTAACGTCCGCGTCATCTATCTGGATTCGCCCTGAGTCAGGAATATACTCGCCTGAAATTGTATTCAATAATGTGGATTTACCAGCCCCATTACTCCCAATAACAGTGATAAAGTCACCTTCGTTAATTTGTAGAGAAATATTTCTAAGGGCTTTTTTTTCCCGAATTGTCTTCGGCGCGAATGTTAAATTAATATTTGAAAGTGTAATCATTATTTTTGTCCTTTCAACTTTGGATAGACTAACGCCACTGTTAAGATAACAGCTGTTACTAAATTCAAGTCTGTAGCCTCAAGGCCAAAATCACTGCCATTCAAAGCAAACGCAACAATTGTCCGATAAACAATCGCTCCGAAAATACAAGCCAACAACTGATACTTAAGACGACGAGCCGGGATAAGGGCTTCGCCTAAAATAACAGAGGCAAATCCTGCGATAATTGTCCCAATCCCCATATTAACATCACTAAAGGCGTTCTCTTGGGCAAATAAAGACCCACCGAGAGCGATTAATCCATTAGATAGGGCTAGTCCGATTAAAATCATCAGATGGTCCGCTATACCATTAGCCCGTGCCATTGTGGCATTATTGCCAGTTGCACGAATCGCAAGACCCAACTGACTGGATAAAAATCGATACAGAATATAAATAATCAAAGCAATTAGAACAATAAGAATCACGGAAAGGCTAAACATACCTAAATACGGGCTGACCCATGCCTTTAAATTTGTAATAATCGTTGATTGATTCATAATGCTGATATTAGGTTTACCTTGCATAATCCGAATATTAACAGAGTATAAAGCGGTCATCGTGATAATCCCCGAAATAAGATCCATAATCTTAAAACGAGTTGCCAGAATTCCTGTGATTAATCCGGCTATACATCCCGCTATAATAGCCGCAAAAGTTGCAAACACAGGATTATATCCAGCATAAATCATCGAAATAGAAACGGCGGCACCCAACGGAAAACTTCCATCCACCGTTAAATCTGGAAAATTCAAGATACGAAACGTTAAATAAACACCCAGAGCAACCAGGCCGTAAATAAGCCCTAATTCTAAGGCTCCTGTTAGTTGTAAAATGGTCATATTTTATCCCTTGTATACAGATTCACGGATCGAGGATAACCAATTCCTAAATCACTTATGGTTAATTTTTTATCAAGAATTTCCGAAACAAATTCTGCTGTTTGAACACCAATTTCATATTGATCAGGACCTAAAACCGCCCAAGCGCCTTGATTAATCAAATCTGCATCACTGGCAAACAACGGCAAATTAACCTCATTTGCAACTTTAGCAATGCTTGCAAATCCAGCAAGGGCAGTATTGTCATTATTCACAAAAATCGCATCAACAGATCCAATGAGTTTTTGAGCAGCAGATCGCACATCGGTCACTTTTAAAGCAATAGCGGTTTTGAGTTGAATATTCCTTTTGGTACACTCATTTTGGGTTAATTTGAGCAATTCTTCAGAGTTTGCCTCACCCGGGTTATAAATAATCCCTAAGGTTTTCATGTTAGGTACAAATTTCAGCATCGCATCCATCTGACGCGTCACATCAACAAAATTGGTAATCCCTGCAGCTTTATCAATCAGACCAGCGGATTTTGGATCGGTAACTGAAGCATAAATGACAGGAATATTCTGATTTTTGCAAACATTAACAGCCGCTTGAGCCGGTGTTGTTCCCAGTGCGACAACACAGTCGACTTGCTTACCGGCAAAAGTCTGAGCAATTTGCACGGCTGTTGCCATATTCCCTTGGGCAGATTGCCAAGTAATTTTAAGATCTGGATATTTTTGAGAAAGGGTTTTGATGATCCCAGCACGGGCTGAATCAAGGGCAGGGTGTTCAATGACCTGAATAATCCCAATGGATTTTGCCCAACAGGCAAGTGTTAAAAAACAATAAGCGGAAACGGTTGTAATAATCTTAAACATAATAAATCTCTTTTCAGGAAAATTGGTAAATCGTCAGGTATTTTTAAACAACAATGATGATGGTCCATAATTATGCTCCTATTCTCTTAGACTTCAGATCTTTGGGAATTTCAATTCCCAATCTATCTGCTGTGGATTGATTGATTTTTTTAACAACATCCGTGGTTTGTACCACTGGAATTTCAGAAATTACTTTTCCCTTGAGGACTAAAGCAGCCAGCTCTCCTGTTTTAACCCCCATATCATATTGCCCCATAGCAACACAGGCTAGACATCCTCGGTCAACAGATTCAGGATCTGCTGCATAAATCGGAATCTCTTTTACATTTTTTAAAACAATGTCTAAACCAGAAATAACTGTATTATCATTAGGAATATAAACCGCATCAACTTTCTCAGAAATTGACTTACTGACCATGATTAAATCAGTAACAGATGGACAAGCGAAACCTTTAACATCAATATTTTGCTGTTTAGCTTCAACCGTAAATAAACTGAGAAGCGATACTGAGTTTGCTTCAGATGGATTATAAATAACCCCAATGGTTTTTGCTGTTGGTTGAAGGGTTTTAATGAGGTCAACTTGTTCTTTAATGGGAGATAAATCACTCACACCGGTAATCCCATCCCCCTTTTTTGTCTGGGCATCAACTAATTTTGCAGCAACTGGATCAGAAACGCCCGCAAAAACAATCGGGATACTCGACGTTTTTGCAGCCTGGTAGGCAGTTTGTGCTGATGGTGTTGTAATCGGAATAATCAAATCAACTTTTTTACCCACATATTTTTTTGCAATCTGGGTTGCTGTTGTGATATTTCCTTGCGCATTATCGGCAATAATATCTGCCTCAATACCAGAATTTTTCAGACCATCTCGTACACCTTGTTCGATAGCATCAAGGGAGGGATGAGGTGCAATTTTTGTGATTGCAATAACCGGTTTTGAATGGGATAGGGATAGACTAAGGGCACAAATTACGAAAATAGATTTTAACATTTTAACTCTCTAACAAACACTATGGACAACAAACAACGATCACTTAACAGCTGTGATGATGTCGCCAACGCCATGAATGAATATTAGAAATATTAAACATTAAAGTTTCCCTTTTTATATACTTTAGATATATAAGTTTTATTTATTTGATGTCAAACTATTTTTGTCTAAGGTTAACCAGCGTCGAAATGCTTGCCATGCCAGATCATCAATCACGTAATGATTGGAATGGTTCATTTGGTTGGATGTATAACCCGCTACATCTGGGGTAATCTGTGTTAATTTCTGACCGGTTGCCATGGCCATTAACTGTGTTCTGGCTGAATGCTCCAAGTTATACATTACAAAAAACGCATCACCAATTGTCTCGCCCATAGTAACCAATCCGTGATTTCTTAAGATCAACGTATCTCGGTCTCCCAAGGATGTAATCAACCGGTTTTTTTCAGAATGATCAAATAAAATACCCGAATATTCGTGATACGCAATTCGTTGATAGAATCGACAGGAATGTTGTGAATAAACACCCAGCCCATCTTCCAACATTGATAAGGCCACCCCATGAGGCGTATGAGTATGAAGAATACAATTAACTTCGGGTCGTGCCTCGTGAATAGCACTATGCAATGTATAGCCTGCTTTATTAATAAAACTGCCTTCCGGAGAAATGACATCACCCTCTAGAGTTACTTTGACAAGGTTTGCCGGTGTAACCTCTTCAAAATTCAAACCAAAAGCATTAATTAAAAAAGCTTCTTCCCCAGGAACTCTGGCTGTAAAATGGGTAAAAATAGAATCTGTCCATCCCATTTTTGCTGCTAAATGATAACAATCTGTCAATTCTTCACGAATAACCTGTTCTTCAGGAGAGGGGGGTTTCAATTTATGGACACTCATCTTTACTCCAAAGAGCTTAAAGTAGCAGCTGATTCTTCAGCTGGGGTCAATTTATGAGCATGGTGTGTTTCCTTGATAAATCGAACAACAACAACACCAAACAACATGCAAACAGGAACAATTGCCAAAGCAAATCGATAATCCCATTGGCTGTAAATATTCACATCATCAATGACAGTCCCATTCCAATGATGATCTAATAAACGCCCAACCAGCGGATGGAAAAGAGCACCCGTTGCCATGGTAATTGTATTTAAAAACCCAACAGCCACTGCACTCGATGATGGTGGCATAATCTCACAGATGGACGTAAAAGATAGTGATTTTGCTGTATAGCAAAAACCAATCCCAAAAAACAAAACATACATCATCAGCAAAGGAATATTCGGAACAAGAATAACCAAGGCATTAATGAGTAAACTCATGGAAACACCCAGCATCATCGGCGGTAGACGACGTTGAATCTTATCGGAATAAAGAGCAAAAACAGGACTCCCAACAGCAGCGCCAATAAAGAGAGCTGTCGTCAAAGTCGCTGCAACCGTTTCTGGAATCTCATAAACTGATTTGATAAACGGAACGCCCCAAGCTGTTCCCATAATTGTGATTGGAGCGTACATTAACATGCCATAAGTAGCGATAAGCCAAGCCTGAGGCTTTTTAATGACTTTGAGTACACCATGCAACAAATCTTCTGATGGTTGATACGTATGCGGCTCGCCATGACGCCCTACAGCCAGAAAAATAATTGCCGATATAGCTAAGCCAACAAAACCAAGGATATTAACAGCATATTGCCAACCATAAGTTGTTGCCACAGCAGACAGGGGAGATCCTCCGATACTGGCACCAACTGTCCCAAAAACAAGGGTCAATGCGACAACTTTTGCAAGTTGAGATGGAGGAAACCATGTTGTCCCAAGTTTAATACTCCCTAAAAATCCAGCAGCAGAGCCCAACCCCATTAAAAGCATGGCGATACCAGCAACAACCGTTGAGTCAGTCATTGTTAAAATAAAACAAGAGAGGGCGCACAAGGTCGAGGCTATCACAATGATTCGACCTGCACCAAATCGATCAAGCATAACCCCTAAAGGTAATTGAACAGCAGCATAGGACCACGAATAAAGAGAGATCAACTGACCAAAATCACTGGCATCTAATGAAAAATAACGAGACCAATCGTCTTTTAAAACGTTAGGGGCAACACGAAGTATAAATTGATAACAATAAAACAAAGCACCACTTGAGACAACAATCCACGCTCGTGGAATACCAAATATTTTTCTTGATAGTTCAGTCAATGCGAACAAACCCTTTCTTTAATAAGCTCTAGACAAGGTTGCCGAGAATAAAATACAACACAATATCGTTCACTTTGGCAAAAAAAAGACAATCTGGTCAAGCTTTTTTGTTTTGAAGTTTTCTAAAATTTATTAAACTCAGTTAATTTTATTACGGTTTCATCCCAAAGCCTATATATTTTTTCAGGGCTATAAGTGTCCGAAATCTCCATAGCTTTTTTCCCTAACTTTTCACGTAACCCAGCATCATCACATAGAATTTTCATATGATTTATTAGTGCTTCTTCGTTACCAATTGGAAACAGCAACCCATTACAACCATCCTCAACCACGTCAATATTACCAGTACAGTTAGAAGCAATAACGGGTAAACCCACGGCCATTGCTTCACACAAAGCATTAGGAAACCCTTCATACCGCGACGGAAAAATAAAAAGGTCAGCTTCAGCTAATTTTTCTTGGATATTTTTAACAGCACCCGGCAGAAAAATACGATCTTCTAATTTTAGTTGACGAATTAACCTTTCAAGATTTGCACGCTCGGGGCCTTCACCATAAATGGTGAGGCTTGTATTGGGAGGTAAAAATCCAACTTTCTCAAATACACGGATGAGCCAGTCATGATTCTTCTGCAAACTAAGCCTACCAACACAGATAATGTTAATCATAGAACCCCAAGCAGATTTTTTGTGTAACGGCATAGGGACGATATTTTGTATTATCATTTTATTTTTCAGATCAAAATAATCAGCAGCATTTCGAGTCTGAGCAATAATTTTATCAGCTTTAGGATAAAAAAATAGTCTCAACCTTTTGTATAAATTAGAAATATTGTGAAAATGGGGGTCTATCCGCTCTGATACAACCACAGGTATTTTAAGCCCCAAAGTTGCCATTAAAACAGTGATATTGGTAATATCGACAAAAGATAGGATTCTGTCTGGTTTGAGAAACTTAACCGTTCGTCTTATGACGATTAATCGATTGATTATATTAACAAATCTCTTAAATATTGACAATGTTTCGGCTAATAAGTTCAAAGGGTGAATTGTGATTTTTTCATCCAATGGGTAAAATGGTATTTCGTCACGGGACGCAAAAGTGATTAAGTGCACATCGTGACCACACTGAGTCCAATGATTCGCAAGGTCAGATATAACACGCTCTGCTCCACCAGATCCGAGAGAGGATATAAATAGGGCTAATTTCATTCAATAATAACTTTCTGTTAAAGTTATATTAACGTTCTTAACCTATCTTTTAAATGATTTAATTCACAACAGGAGCCCACAAAATGCCACAAAAATTGTTAATTGCTCTTTTATTGTCTTCTTTGTCCCAGATACATGCAACCGAAACAGCAATTTCTCAACCGTTACAAGAGGAACAACCAGTTGATTCAAAAGGAAAAAAAAGAATCCTAGACCTTGTTCGCAAGGGTGTTGTTGTCATTGATGTTAAAACCTATGCGAATGTTGATGCCAATGAGCGGGTTTCTTGGGCTGGTAGCGGATTCATTGTTGATCGTGATAAAGGCATAATTGCTACCAATAAACACGTCGCTGGCGACATGACAGTCAGCACCTATTCTGTTAAATTTTCAGACGGTTCATCAGCAGAGGCTAAACACATCCCATTTGCAACATTAGGGGACTATGCCTTTTTAAAAGTTAATCCGGAAAAACTACCCAAAACAGCCATTGCTCTAGAATTTTCTCAAAAACCCATTAGTGTTAATGATACGGTTTATTCTATGGGAAATTCGGCACGCGATGAGTTTTCTACCTTCAAAGGAACTGTGTATAGTATTTTTGAAAACCTTGGCCCTTATGGCGAGCAATCCTTTAGTTTTTCAGGTCTTACGGTTGGCGGGGCCAGCGGGTCGCCAATTTTTGATGATCTAGGAAAAGTTGTTGGTATTGTTTACGGCGGAAAATTCACCTCTGGATCGGGCCTACCCATTAGTTATATTCAAGATGCTCTAGTCGCTCTAAAGCAAGATAAGATTCCAGAAATTTACACAACCGGTGCTGTCCCTGGTTACGGATCATTGTCAGATTATGAAAAAGCAGGGATCCTATCAAAAGAAGCTATTGCAACATACAAAGAGAAATTTCCTGATTCTCACAATAAAATTGCTGTTATTCAAGGGACAGTTAAGGGAACAAAGGCAAGCGAATCTATTGAAATTGGGGATGTTTTGTGGTCAGTCAACGGGGACCTTGTTGGGCCAAACCTGTATGACTTTGAAAAAATTGTTAATCATGCCCAAGGTAAGGAAATTACTTTAGGGATTTACCAAAATGGTAAGCTTCTGGATGTTAAAGTAACCCCAACACTTTTATCTACCTCACCCTATAAAAAGTTTGTTTCTTTTGCTGATGTAACTTGGTTTGAAGGAAATGAATATGTTAAATATTTGTTTGGTGAACAAAAACCAGGTGTTTTTGTCATGGGTATGGGACAAACATCACCATTTAAGTCTATAACCAAAGGTGAAGTTTTTAGCCACCCCTTTTTTCCATCATCTCGCCTCTTCATGATTCGTGAACTGGATGGCAAAAAAGTTTCAAGTCTTGAAGAGCTCCAAAAAATAATCCCGGAACTTAATAAGAAAAAAACATTTACTGTTCGCTTTGTTGATTATCAAGGATCAATAGGACTCGGGAGTTTTTCAAGTATGGATCGGCAAGAACGTATGGCGATCATTACCTATGAGGGTAAATTTGATTCACCCAAGCTCTATACCTTTAATGATAAGTCACTCGAATGGGATTCAAAAGAGATTGAATAATATCAATAAGGAGTACGGTAAATCCAAGGACAAGGCTACGTAGGGCCTTCCAGACTATTTATTATTGATATAAATTCCAGATCTCACAGGCAATCAATCCAAAAGCAAGGCCTAGGACTAATACTCTTAGGCCTTTATGCTGAGTGATCTTAAAATAAGTCATTTTACTATTCTGGTCGCTTTTGAACAAAAGATAGATTGGCAAAACAATGGCAATTACAACCAAAATCATCCCAGCAAATCCCAAAGCTTTAATAAAGGCTCCCGGTGTTAACAAGGCAATAATAAAAGATGGAACTATTGTTAAAAATGCCGCCACGCTTTGCAGGACAACCCCCTGAAATCTATGGGCCAATAAGCGCTTCCATAAATCGATCAATCCCAACGCCACCCCAAAAGCAGAGGTGATAATCGCAAAAAAAGATACCCCCCAGACCAAATGCTGTAAATGACGCCATGAAGCCGAACTCGAGAGCATTTTGACAAAATCACCCACATCAATGGTCCCAGACAGAACCTGATTAAAAGAATCAATATGATGCGTTGTCAAGGTGCCAAGAGTTGATACTGTCCACGCTAAATAGATCGCAACAGGAATTAAGCTCCCCCAAAGAAAAGCTGTTTTTAAAAGGTGACTATCCCGATTCAAATACCCTGACATAGCAGGAATCATCATCTGAAAACCAAAAGACGTAAAGATCACAGGAATCGCAACCGTCCACGTGGAAACATCAAAAGTTTTATCGGTTAACGTTGGCAACGATTGAAAATTAACAGTCACCCCTAATCCAACAATAGTGACGCCCAAAATACCGATGAGGGCAAAAAACATCAAGCGATTGATATAATCAACCCAAGTGATCCCCAGAACCAATACAACCATCATTGCTAATGAAAAATACTGAATGAGGTTATATGGATCAGGACTTTCCCCCCACAAAGATTGGCATATGGATGCAGTAATAGAGCTTCCTCCATATAAATAAGCAGCAATTAAGGCATAGGATAGAATCATCACACATGCCATGGCAGCGAATGCAGTTCCCTTACCACTCAAACGATGAGCAATCTCGTTCAGGGATAAATTTTCTTTAACCCGCAATGTTAATTCAGAGCCTATTAACGCCGAATAATAAATAACAAGCCATGTCCCCAACATTAATGTTAAGCTGCCTAATACACCGAGTTTGGCAAGCGTCATCGGTAGAGCAATCATACCTGCACCGATAGCTGTTCCTGCAATCATGCAGATTGAACCAAAGGTTCTATTCATTTTTTATAACCAGTTTAATAAGTGAGCAATCTCAATGGCCATGATTCCAAAACTAAGCAGAACCATAATCCATCGTAATAATTTATTTTTTAAAATAGAGTAAAATGTATCTCGGTCGTCAGACCGATAGAGAAGGTAGATTGGGAGCAATAATGCGATTACCACAAGAATCATCCCAGCAAACCCCAAGGCTTTAATAAAAGCGCCCGGAATAAAAGAAACCACAAGATACGCAGGAATAATCGTCACCAGGGCGGACATAAATCTATTTTTTAAGTAAGTTTCAAGGGTATGAACCAACCCCAAACCAACCCCAATTCCGGAAGTTACAATTGCTAGAATTGACAGAACCCAAGATAGTTTCGTAAATACTAGCGACTGAGTAATTGATCCCAGCACAGTCATAAACTGTCCAACATCCAAGGGTTTTTGCTGAATTGCCCCAATAAGATCAGGGTTCTTGCTAGAAATAGCCAATAAACTCACACAGGTCCAAACTACATAAGCACATGCTGGTATGAAGCTTCCCCAGAAAAAAGACCGCCTCATTTTGGTTGGACATAAATTCAAATACTGACCAATGGTGTGAAAAATAATTTGAAAGCCAAACGATGTGAAGACAACAGGAACAGCAGCCAACATAGATGATATTGATCCCGTCTGCAATCCTTCTAATACAGGTATTTTCCAATCGATAAACTGGCCAAGAATTCCAGTAAACCCAATTAAAATCATTAACATAATCAAAAACAAAACACGATTGATTTTATCAATGATTCCTAAAGATAGGACGAGGACAAACAAATAGGAAATCGACGATAAACCTAAGACTAACGACGTATCCCAGTCGGGTTTAGCTACCAACACTAATGAAGATGTTCCAGATAGATAGGCTGACAACAGAGCATAGCAAAGCCCAAGAAAACAAATTTGCCCAAAAACATGAGCACCATGGCCACTGTATTTCTCACTCAAAGATCCTAGTGACAATGGCGCCTTTGCCCTTAATACAAGCTCTGATCCCAACAATGCTGAATAATAAGCAATAAGCCAAACGACAGCCATTAAAATAATGGACTGCACGAGGCTGAGGTGAATCAACACCATAGGCAAAGCTAAGACACCCGCCCCGATGGCGGTTCCTGCTATTAAACATGTCGATCCAAACACTCTACCCATTCATAATCCTATGCCACAAGGGCAATGACTCGTCGTTCTAGCAACTTTAACCGATCTTGGTCTTCTTGGGAAATAGATTTGTAATAACTCGCTTTGTTTCGAATCCACAATAGTTCAAAACGGGATGCTTCCATCAAACCTTGCGAAGCATTCCCTGAAGCAAGAGCCCCTGCATCAAAGGCAATTTTACGGGTTTCATAACGGTTAAGGTAGGTTTGTGAAATTTCTTTCAAGGACGGAACGCTTTCCGCATCAACACCGCCACCGACAGCAAAAAAGAGGTTCCGATCTTGGCAAAGATGAGCCACATCCTTAATACGGCGTGTAATCTCGGATCCATTAAGATCCTTGCGTCCCAACCCCAAGGAACCACAAAAATCAACCCGCCCAAAAACAACCCCGGTTAATCCATTATCCGCAATTTTATCACCAATAGCTTCCCGTTGCTCATAGCCTTGGATTGTTTCAATATTAACCAAAAACTCCATTTCAGGTCGCTCAGATTCTGTATAGGCACGCTTGACAGATTGGATAAACTTGCACGTTGCATAGGATGATTCAACCATGGGTGCAATAATCGTTGTAGCACCAACTTGTTTGGCTTTGAACAAATCGGAAACAGCTTCACTGCCCCCAATTTTTAGCATGAGGTTGAGATCTGCCCTGAATGTTAATTCTGCTAAGCGAAACAGGTCGTCTTCCCGCACCCCTTCTGCTTCAAATTCTGCGCGGACATGGGTAAACCCATAACTATCACGACCAATTTTTAACAGGGATAACATTTCTTTTTCAAGGGCGTTCATTGTTCAAACCACCTAAATAAAAACTTCTTATTCTTAATTGTTTTTCAATCAAAGTTAAGAAAGAGTTAATTTTTTTTTAACGCTTTGTTAACTATTTCAGTCCAGTCCAACTCTAACCTTATTTTTAAGGGCTGAATGTTTTTTTTAACATTTTTGGGAAATTTAACCAAGTCTTTTTCAGTAGTAATGAGTTGCGCTTGTTGAATTTTTGCTTTTTCTAAAAGCACTTCGATTTCTTGGCATGTATAAACATGATGATCAGGGAATGAAAGTCGTTCAATAACATTAAATCTCATTTTATCTAAAAAGTTAAAAAATTTATCTGGATAACCAATCCCAGCAAAAGCAATATAAGAAGAAAATTCTGGCTGTTGATCTGTCACCGTTTGTCCAATCACACACCGGTCTGAATCTGCCCAAATTGGTTGTTCTTCAAAATTCAACAAAACCATAATGTCCAAACGTTTTAGGCCTTTTGAAAAATTTTCACGTAGAGGGCCAGCCGGAAATGTACAAATATTGTTCATGGGGATACTCCCATCGAAAACACCGATTTTAATGTCCTGATATAGACTTGGGTTTTGCAACCCATCATCCATCACAAGAATGGTTGCTCCGGCCTTTATAGCTCGTTGTCCTGAGGCATAGCGATTTCCACCAACCCACGTTGGAGCATATGAAGCTAGTAAAATCGGTTCATCCCCAACATCATCAGCCGTGTGCTTTTTTAGATCTACTTGAACGGATTGCCAGCCTTTTCCACCATATCCGCGGGTTAGAATGTGAGGCACATGTCCCTGTTGCTTCAAAGCTTGGACAAGACCAATAACAACAGGCGTTTTACCTGATCCCCCCAATGTCAGATTTCCAACACACAAAACAGGAACACCCAGCTTGGGTTGAGATTTCTTTAACCGACACCAAACCATCACCCCATAAATCCAACCAAAAGGGGATAAAAGGAGACTTAGGATAGATTTTTTATACCAAAACTTTGGCGCTTTCATCATGAAACAGCCTCAACGACTTCCTGTATCAAAATTTCTAATCCGCGTTTTTGAGAGGCTAAGACCTGTTGGCCAAATGCCTTTTTGGTTTCAACTAAAGTGGAGTCACCATATAACGACAATAATGCCTTTGACAACTCAGCCTGCGTTGTCACTGCTGTCAAAGCTGAAGCTAAAATCTGATTAGTGTCCGTAAAGTTAAAGGTATGTTTTCCCTGAACAACAATGCACCCTAAATTATAAGGCTCAATGGGATTATGCCCGCCAATAGCTTCAAAAGATCCCCCTAAGACACAAACAGGAGCCAAGGAATAAACCAACCCCAAATCACCAATCGTATCAATCAACCAAACATCCGTTTTTTGAGAGGGGATCTCACGAAGCGAACGCCTAGCAACGCTCATCCTCTGATCAGCTAAAATCCCCAATACCGTCTCAGCTCGATCGGGATGTCGAGGTGCGAGAATCACCAGAAGCTTTGGGTGTTCTTTTCTCAAAATGTGGATACTTTCTAAAATAAACGACTCTTCACCTGCGTGCGTACTGACAACGGCAATAATCGGACGTTTAAGAGATTTTTTTAGAGCCGTAACCTCTTGAATCTCAAAGGGGAGAGGGTCAGTTGTGTATTTCAAATTAACAGAAAGTTCAGCCTGATTTGCCCCCAAATCTTTTAAACGCTCTAGGGTTTCAGAAGTAGGCGTAAAAATCTTATCAAAGGATGACATGAGCGATGAAAATGTCCCTTTTAAATACCACCAACGACGATAACTCTTAGGAGATAACCGTGCGTTCACCAACCAACACGATAAATTTCGTTGTTTTATTGCTGAGAGCATATTTGGCCAAAGCTCAGATTCCAGAATTATGACATGATTAGGTTGCCAATGATCCAAAAACCGAGCCATCCAATTTGGCACATCTAACGGGATATATTGGTGAATCACAGATTTAGGCAATCGTTGTGCCATCAAACGTGCTGACGTTACAGTCCCTGTTGTTAACAGAATTTTGATCTTAGGGTGTTGGTCTGTTAAATCCTGAATAAGCTTTAAAACAGAGATAGACTCTCCCACACTCGCTGCATGAATCCAAACCAATTTTCCCTTAGGACGTGGCAAAGAGGCACCGCCAAAACGCTCATACAACCTTGCAGGGTCTTCTTTCCCACGCGCAAGTCGTCGCCGCAAATGGATCTTCAAAAAGGGTGCTGTTAGAATCACTAACCACTGATATAATCTAAGCATTTGGGTTACCCCTCATCCGCCTTTCAGGCGACCTGTCTCCCAAAGCCTTGGCGTCGGGAGGCGTCTCCCGCAAAGGGAGAGTTGAAAATTAAAGTTGTTCCACACGGAATTAAAGAGCTAATCATAAGATTCATGACTCTGTTAGAGAGTCAAAGGGAGTGACTTAATCCAATTTTGTTTGTAAAACAGCCTCAAGTTCACGCCATTCTCGAATGCCCATTTTAGATTCTTCACGCGTCATTTTTTTACCATTTAAAAGAGAGCGCACAACATCCAACCCCTTGGCGGATAAATGAGCAGACCCCACCCGGTAATCTGTAAAGGCTTGATAGGTGATTGGAACCCATTTTTTGAGAACGTCTAACATGGCTTCGGCATAAACGCGAATTTCGTACTGAGCATGGGAGTCCGCGCGTAGCGACAAAAAATGCATCAGATTATGCAAGTCAATCTTCCAATACCATTGGGTATAAAAATTGACGGGCAGATTCATACGAGCCAATTCACGAGCCAAGCCATCTTCGTTTTCGTCAATTTTTTCACCGGTTTCGGTTTCATTAAGCATCACTTGATAATGGTCATAAGCTCGGCAAGCATCTTCTTTTAGCAACTGCATAACACGTGCCGCTCTTTCCCCATCCAAAACATCTCCTCGACCTTGATTATTAACTTTAGACTGGGATGCCAAATGTTCCGGTTGCGGAATATAAAATTCTTTATCAAGGATAGAATACCGTGCCGAATATTCATTCACATTGGCGGTACGATGACGAATCCACTGGCGCGCAACAAAGATTGGTAATTTAATATGGAATTTAATTTCGCACATTTCAAACGGCGTAGAATGGCGATGACGCATCAAATAATTGATCAAACCTTGATCTTCTGAGATTTTCTTGGTGCCTTTACCATAGGAAACACGAGCAGCTTGAACAATCGCGGAGTCATCTCCCATATAGTCAATCACACGAATAAAACCGTGATCCAGCAATGGAATCGCATCAAAGAGTATTTCTTCTAACGCCGGTACAGTTGCCCGTCGTGTTTGGTGCATTTCCTTTTGTTGATTGAGGATTTCTTGAGTTTGCAGAGCATTCAATGACATAACATTCCACCTTGTATCAATTTCATTACTTAATAGACTACATGCTCGTACAAATTTATGCCACTAGAAATCTTGAAGATTCCACACATAATCCCTATACTATCAAAGAATAATATTAGGAAGTGAGTTACTCCATGCGCGTTACCATCGTTGGATCCGGATATGTTGGTCTTGTGACCGGGGCTTGTTTTGCTGAATTTGGCCACACAATTACGTGTGTTGATAAGGATCAAGCAAAACTAGCAAAGCTTAAGCAAGGATTATCCCCAATTTACGAACCGGGGTTAGACTCACTTTTAGCCCAAGGCCTCAAGTCTGGCCGTTTGTCTTTCACAGATAATCTCAAAGAAGCTATGGTTGGTGCAGATGCGATCTTTTTAGCTGTTGGGACACCAACCTCAGAGCATAGTGGCGAAGCCGATTTATCCTACGTTTTTGCCGCCGCAGAAGAAATTGCCCGCAACATTACAGATTATGTTGTTGTGGTGACAAAGTCGACCGTCCCCGTTGGAACCGCCCGAAAAATTCACTCCATTATCCAAAAAACCAATCCATCCGCCAAATTTGATGTTGCTTCTAATCCGGAATTTTTACGCGAAGGTGCTGCTATTAACGATTTCATGCGCCCGGATCGTGTTGTCATCGGTACAGAATCCGAAGCTGCCCGCAGCATTTTAAAACAACTTTATCGTCCCCTATACCTGATTGAAACACCGATCGTTTTCACAGGCATTGAAACAGCTGAAATTATTAAATATGCAGCTAACGCCTTTTTGGCCACTAAGATTGCTTTTATTAACGAAATGGCAAATTTATGTGAAGCCGCAGGAGCAGATGTTCAAGATGTTGCCAAAGCCATTGGTCTTGACGGTCGTATTGGGCGTAAATTCCTCCATGCTGGACCTGGTTATGGTGGATCTTGCTTCCCCAAGGACACGAAAGCTCTTGCTCATACAGCCCAACACCTTAAGGTCCCAAGCCGTATTGTTGAAGCTGTGATTGAATCGAACGACCAGCGTAAACTTCACATGGCATCTCGCGTTATTGAAGCTGTTGGCGGATCTGGGTCAGGTAAAACCATTGGTATTCTCGGATTAACATTTAAACCAAATACAGATGATATGCGTGACGCCCCAAGCTTGACAGTCATACCAGAACTGCAACGCCTTGGTGCCAAGATCAAAGCTTATGATCCAGTTGGTATGGATCATGCAAAACAGATGTTTTCAAATGTTGACTTTTGCTCGTCCTCAACAGAGGCCGTCACCGGGTGTGACGCCATTGTGATTCTAACAGAATGGAATGAATTCAGAGCCCTTGATCTAAAGCACCTTAGGACAATCGTTAAGTCACCCGTATTAGTTGATCTGCGCAATATTTATAAGCCAGATGAAGTGATCACTTCTGGTTTTGACTATATTTCCGTTGGACGCCCAACCTATAAATCCTTAATGAAACAAGTGGCTTAGCCCTTGATTTTAGGGTCAAGTGTGCCAATACTGTAAGTAATATGAATGCATTTAAGGGCGAGGCTGCGCAAACGTACATACAGTGTGCGCGCAAAGCCGATGTTCCGCAAAATTCGCTGTAGGACTTATTTATCATGATTGGTACAATTGAAAGGCATGCTTTATGATTAAAATCCTGTCACTTATTGCTCTGCTAATCATTCCCCAGATTTCTTATGCTGTGATTGAGTTCAAACAAGGATCAGTTATTGTTGATGATGAAATTGAAGAATTGCTCAGTGATTGGATTACGAGTCTCTTTAAAGTCGCAGGCTTAAAAGACCACAAACCCAAAATTTACCTTGTCGTCAATCCAGAAATTAACGCCGCCGCCACTGTTGGTGGCGTTATTATGATCCAATCCGGTCTCATTGCAAAATGTGAAAATGCGAGCCAACTCTTAGGCGTTTTGGCTCACGAAGTTGGGCATATTGCAGGTGGGCACGTCTCAAGAATAGACCAAGCTGCAACCGAAGCATTAATTCCTGCCGGAGCGGCCCTAATCTTAGGCGGAGCCCTCGCCCTTGCAACCGGCAATCCATCCCTCTTAGCTGCCGGTATTTATGGCGGAGGGCATGTCTTTGAACGCGGTATGTTGAAATTTAGCCGAACTCAAGAATCATCGGCCGACCAAGCAGCCATGAAATACCTTGATCAATTGGGCTGGGGCGTCACAGGAATGCGTGATTTCTTTAAAATTATTGATGAAAAGATGGCTTTATACGCCCAACAACTTAGTCCCTATGCCATGTCCCACCCGATGACGTCAGAACGAATTAAAGCCGTCGATGATCATGCAAAACTTCACCCCAACCAAACACCGCCCGCTGCGATTGAGGCAAACTTCCAAAGACTTCGCGCCAAAGTTCTTGGTTTCTTTGACGACCCCCGATCATTATTACAAAATTTAGGTCGCAAAAAATTGTCTGCTGAAGGTCAACAATACGCCAAAGCAATTGCTTTATATCGTTTGGGACGGTATCCAGAAGCCTTATCAGAACTCGATAGCTTAATCAAATCCACCAATAGTGGGTGGTATCACGAAATGAAAGGTCAAATTCTGTTCGATACAGGTAAAATCCCCGAATCTATCCAATGCTTAGAGACAGCCTCCAAAAGCCGACCCAAAGCTAAATACCTCAGAGTAATGCTCGCCCATGCAATTCTAGAATCCAAAGATCCGAATCGAGCCATGAAAGCAAAAGCTATATTAATCCCGATTACTCAAAAAGACCCGGATAATGCTTTTGCATTCAGATTGCTTGCCATAGCCGAAGGAAATAGTAACAACCCCGGTCTGGCATCTCTTGCGATAGCCGAAGAAGCCTATGCCAAAGGGGATATCGATCTAACACGATCAAAAGTGACACAAGCAATTAAAGAACTGCGTAAAGGAACCCCCAGTCACCAACGTGCTCTCGATCTCCAACACGAAATGAAGACTGTTGGAAAAGCTCCGATTGCCTAAGTCCTGTTGGTTTTCCGGCAGGAAACAACGAGCAAGGATGGGACATTGTCAGAAAGAATGGCAATATTAAGAGCTCGAGAAACTTAAAACAAGAGGCATTATACAAACTAAAGGCTTATAATAATTCAAATATCAACCATTAGTTGGTATATCAAGAACATTATATTGGAAATTGGTTCAAAGAAATTCTAGTACTCAGAGTCATTGTGAATTAGACTGAAAAAAATTACGTTAGTGGATGGAGCCTAAAATGACTATCACCCTAAGAACCGTCGACCTTGACGATAAATACACTCTAGACTCAGGATATATATTTACCACAGGGACCCAAGCTCTTGTGCGGCTCCCTATGATGCAATGGCGACTGGATCAAAAGAATGGCCTTAATACAGCCGGTTTTATCTCAGGCTACCGTGGGTCTCCCCTCGGCGGATTTGACCAAGCATTGTGGAAAGCAAAACCCTATTTAAAAAACCACCACATTGAATTTCAACCCGGAGTCAACGAAGATTTAGGCGCAACAGCCGTTTGGGGAAGTCAACAAGTTCACCTCTCTCCCCAAGCCAAAGTTCAGGGTGTGTTTGGAATGTGGTATGGTAAAGGTCCCGGCGTTGACCGCACAGGAGACGTTCTCAAACACGCTAACTTTGCCGGAACCTCAGCTTTTGGTGGTGTCTTAGCCTTGGCCGGTGATGACCATGCCTGTAAATCATCGACACTCCCCCATCAAAGCGAATACGCTTTTGTTGACGCCTTTATCCCAACGATTCATCCGGCAACAGTCCAAGATGTTTTGGATCTTGGTCTCTATGGCTGGGCTTTGTCTCGTTATGCAGGCGTATGGGTCGGCTTTAAAATGCTGTCCGATACGGTTGACACAGCTGCATCCGTTGCTGTTGATTTAGGCCGCATTAATATTCGTTTACCCCAAGACTTTGACATGCCACAGGGTGGCCTTAGCTTACGCTGGCCTGATATCCCGGTAGAGCAAGAGCGCCGTATGCACGACTTCAAAATGAAAGCCATCCCGGCATTCGTTCGCGCCAATGGTCTAGATCTGAAAATCTGGAATTATCCGCGAGCCCGTATTGGATTAGTTGCTGTTGGAAAAGGGTATCTAGAACTGCGTCAAGCCTTAGCAGATTTAGGCATCGATGAAGCAGCAGCTCAACTTCTGGGGATCAACTTATACAAAGTTGTTGTCTCATGGCCTCTTGAACCACAAGGCATTCTTGAGTTCTGTCGCGGGCTAGACCATGTTATCGTTGTCGAAGAAAAACGCCCCCTCATCGAAAATCAGCTCAAAGAGTTGTTATACAATCTCCCTGCCGACCAGCGTCCGCAGATTTTTGGAAAGACGGATCAAAACAATCACCCTCTTTTGCCATCTGTTTATGAATTAAACAGTCAAAAAATTGCGGCAGGCTTAGCACAAGTATGGCGACAAGTACCAGGATTTGAGCCGTATCAAGATCGTTTTACCCGTGCAATTGACGTTGAAACCCAAAAGGCAACCTTTGAGGCAAAATTATTGCGCCTTCCTTACTATTGTTCTGGCTGCCCCCACAATACCTCAACAACACAACTGCCAGAAGGAAGTCGCGCGGTTGCCGGGATTGGCTGCCACTATATGGCCACATGGATTGACCATCGCACCACCACTTTTACCCAAATGGGTGGGGAAGGGGTTCCGTGGATCGGAGCAGCCCCCTTCACCAATGAAAACCATATTTTTGCCAATTTAGGTGACGGAACCTATTACCACTCAGGCCTTCTTGCGATCCGAGCCGCTGTTGCTTCTGGCGTTAACATCACCTATAAGATTTTGTATAATGATGCTGTTGCTATGACGGGTGGTCAGCCCGTTGATGGTCCGTTATCTGTGGGTGATATTACCCAGCAATTATACGCAGAACGGGTTCGTCGCATTGCAATCGTCACAGATCAGCCCGATAAATATCCAAAAGACGCTAATTTTGCACCGGGTGTGACTGTCAATCATCGACATGACCTGCAAAAAATTCAAGAAGAACTCAAAGAGACCCCAGGGACAACAGCCCTGATTTATGATCAAACCTGTGCCGCTGAAAAGCGTCGTCGTCGCAAGCGGGGTCTCATGGACGATCCCAACCGCCGTATCTTTATTAATGAATCCGTCTGCGAAGGATGTGGTGATTGTAGTAAAAAATCCAACTGTTTATCGGTAACCCCCTTAGAAACAGAATGGGGGCGCAAACGCACCATAGACCAATCCACCTGTAATAAGGATTTTTCCTGTGTGAATGGATTCTGCCCAAGTTTTGTCTCAGTGATCGACGGGAAAATCAGGAAACCAGAAGCCGCCACCTCCCCCGCAGCTCTATTCGAGACACTTCCAGCCCCTTCATCCAAAGAATTAGGTGAAATCCCTTATAATATCTTTATCACCGGCGTTGGGGGAACAGGGGTTACAACCATCGGTGCTTTACTTGGGATGGCTGCTCACCTTGAAGGAAAAGGCTGCTCGATTGTTGATATGGCTGGTCTTGCCCAAAAAGGCGGAGCCGTTGTCAGCCACTTAAAAATCGCAAAATCTCCGGACAAAATCCACGCCACCCGTGTTGCCAGTCGCGGGGCTGATTTACTCTTAGGTTTTGATATTGTTGTCACGGCAGGTCAAGAGGGACTGGATAAAATCACCCACGGAAAAACCAAAGTATTAGTGAATTCACACCAAACGATCACCGGTCATTTTACCAAAAACCCTGATTATGTCTTCCCTGAAACAGCGATGGAAAATGACATTAAATCAGTTGCAGGCGGTGCAAATGTTGAGTTTATCGAAGCTCAGGATCTCGCCACAAACCTGATGGGTGATTCGATCATGACAAACTTATTCATGGTTGGTTATGCGACACAAAAAGGACTCATTCCATTATCATCCGAGTCCATCATTGAAGCAATTCGTTTAAATGGTGTCTCGGTTGCGGATAATATTTTAGCTTTTAACTGGGGGCGCTTGGCTGCCGTGGATATACTGAGCGTTCAAGGTTTTGCTCACAAAGATAAACCAGTTGATCCGGATCACCGCCTGAGTGAATCCTTAGGGGAACTTATTGAGCGCCGAACACGATTCCTAGAGGACTATCAAAACCGATCCTATGCCGACACCTATCACACAGCTCTAGAAAAAGTCAGAGCGCGTGAAATTGATTTGGGAACAGAAAAATTAACCCGCGTTATTGCCCAAACTCTCTATCGACTCATGGCCTACAAAGATGAGTATGAAGTTGCGCGTCTTTATACAAACGGAGATTTTCAACGTCGCCTAGCTCAGCAATTTGATGGCCCCGTGAAACTAAAATTCCATTTAGCTCCACCGCTCCTGGCTCGCCGTAATGAAAAAGGTGAACTTCAGAAAATGACGTTTGGGGGCTGGATTATGCCTGTCTTTAAAATCTTGGCTCGCTTGAAATTTTTACGAGGAACAGCATTGGACATTTTTGGTTATACAGCTGAACGTAAAATGGAGCGTCAATGGGTCAAAGATTATCTTGCTGCTATTGAGTCAATCTTACCAACAGTCACACCTGATAATCTTGATGAGATTTGCACGTTTATGGCCCTTCCACAACAGATCCGCGGTTATGGTCACGTCAAAGAAGCAGCTCACCATCGTGTTCAAAAAGATTGGGTGTCTCGCCAATAGTATTATTATATAGTTGTTTCATTTGAGTTTGGAAGCAGGAACAAAAAGCAACGATGTGACGAATTTCCAAGCTCAATAAGGTCAAATGGAATAACTATAAGAATCACTTTTTTCGTTGTAGGAGGTGATTCTTATAAGGTAAAGCCCCGATTACGGGGCTTTTTATTTACGAATTCATGGACTGGAAAAAATCCTGATTGGTTTTGCTATATTTAAGTTTATCGACTAGGAATTCCATAGCTTCAATTGTCCCCATTGGGTTCAAAATACGGCGCAAGACCCACATTTTAGTTAGCTCGGCTTTTTCTGTGACCAACAATTCTTCTTTACGGGTACCGGACTTGTTAATATCAATTGCCGGGAAGACGCGTTTGTCAGAAAGTTTACGGTCCATAACGATTTCAGCATTACCCGTACCCTTGAATTCCTCGAAAATAACTTCATCCATACGGGAACCGGTTTCAATCAAAGCTGTTGCGATAATGGTCAAAGATCCACCCTCCTCAATGTTACGAGCAGCACCAAAAAAGCGTTTAGGACGCTGTAGAGCGTTTGCATCGACACCGCCGGTCAGAACCTTACCCGAAGACGGAACAACCGTGTTGTAGGCCCGCGCAAGACGTGTAATCGAGTCGAGCAAAATTACAACATCGCGTTTTTGTTCCACCAGACGTTTTGCCTTTTCAATAACCATCTCAGCAACCTGTACGTGGCGTGCCGCTGGTTCATCAAAAGTTGAAGACACAACTTCGCCTTTAACAGACCGCGCCATGTCCGTGACTTCTTCTGGACGTTCATCAATCAACAGAACAATCAAGTATACTTCTGGGTGATTCGATGTAATAGCATGCGCAATATTCTGCAACATCACAGTCTTACCAGTACGAGGCGGGGCAACAACAAGAGCACGCTGACCTTTTCCAAGGGGAGCAACTAAATCAATCACCCGTTGGGATAAATCATTGTTGTTTCCAGATTTTGTTGGAACTTCAACTTCAAGACGAAGCCGTTCATCGGGATACAGCGGGGTCAAGTTATCAAAGTTGATGCGATATTTTAGGTTTTCCGGCTCATCAAAGTTCACTTTATTGACTTTGTGCAAAGCGAAATAACGTTCCCCTTCCTTAGGAGCGCGAATTTGACCTTCGATGGTATCTCCTGTACGCAGGCCATAACGACGAACTTGGCTTGGCGAGACATAAATATCATCAGGACCAGGCAAATAGTTTGCTTCAGGAGAGCGCAAAAAGCCAAAACCATCCTGCAAAATTTCAACGACACCGTCCCCGAAAATAGCAACATCTTTTTCAGCTAGCTTTTTTAAGATGGCAAAAACCAGGTCTTGCTTGCGCATAGAGCTGGCATTTTCGATTTCTAATTCTTCGGCCTTAGCCAATAAATCTGCGGGTGATTGACGTTTCAATTCTTGAAGATGCATATAACGGTCCTGTATATGGGATTAACTAAACGGTTTAACGATCACACTGATGACAATCACAATTAATAACAGTGTTGGAACTTCGTTGACCATTCGATAAAAACGTTCGGTTCGCTTAGTCTCACCGCGTTCGAATTCAAAATGCCATTTTCTTAAGGAGAAATGAAAAACCAACAATAGAAGGATAGAAAGTAGTTTAATGTGAAGCCATGGTGTAGACCACGTATCTAAGATACTGGCAAGTATTACGCCAGTTGTCAAGGAAAAAATCATAGATGGCTGCATAATGAACCGATACAGCTTATCCTGCATAATCAAAAATGTTGTTCGAGTTTCAGGTGTTGTCTGGGGTTGCGAGTGGTAAACAAACAACCTTGGCAAATAAAATAACCCCGCCATCCAAGCAATCACAGAAACAACATGAAATGATTTTAGCCACAGATAATAAGGGATTAAGGCATCTAACATGATCGGCA
This sequence comes from Candidatus Paracaedibacteraceae bacterium, assembly GCA_019636055.1. Classification (NCBI taxonomy): domain Bacteria; kingdom Pseudomonadati; phylum Pseudomonadota; class Alphaproteobacteria; order Holosporales; family Candidatus Paracaedibacteraceae; species Candidatus Paracaedibacteraceae bacterium. Next base: position 275,271 of record JAHBYH010000002.1, on the reverse strand, counting down.
CCCGCATTTCGTAAACTTCGCAGGACACAAAGATTGATTACAACTCGACTGAGTGGCAAGACGCGCTTGGACTAAATCTGCAAGCCCTGCAATAAAATCAGGATGATCCGCAACCGTTGAAACCCTGCCGTAATAGGGTAACCCGAGCTCCTGTGCTCGATCCCGATAGTCCATATCCAACTCAACAAGGGTTTCTGAGTGCTCAGAGACAAAGGAAATCGGTATAACAACCACGCCCAGCCCCTCGTTGTGGGCTCGGACAATTTCATCCTCAATATTAGGCTCCAACCATTTAAGGGGGCCAACTCGACTTTGATAGCAAATTACATGATCATAGGGTTGTTTTGCCACAACCGCAGCAACCGTTTGTTCTACCTGCCATTGATACGGATCGCCTCGATCAACCAATTTTTGCGGAATACCATGCGCAGAAAATAACAAGCGAACAGGCACACCGTGAGGTATTTTTTCTAACTCAACCTGAATTAGTTTCTGGTACGCCTTAATAAATCCCGATTGAGCGAAATAACAGCCCTGCAAAAAAGCTTTATTCCCCAAGCCATCTTGCCAAGCTTTTATACTCGAAGCCGTCGTTGTCGTTGAAAACTGAGGGTACAATGGTAGCAAAACAACCTGATCAGCCTTCCAAGCTTGAACAGCCTGAATGCAATCAGGTGTTAGGGGATGCCAATACCGCATAGCAATAAAAACTTTGATATTAAGATCAGGAAGTCTATCCTTAAGGACGATCTCTAACGCTCGGGCCTGAACCTCAGTATTTTCCAGTAGAGGTGATTTTCCTCCTAGTTTTTCATAAATCCCCGTGGCTTTTTCAGCACGACGACTTGAGATAAACTTAGCAAGCAATGCTCTAAAGGGGTTGGGCAAACCGATAATCGCAGGATCAGAAAACAAGTTCTGCAAAAAAGGTTGAACAGCCTCCAGTGAATCTGGACCACCTAAATTCATTAGGACAACAGCTAAGCGCGTCATGCAGCCCTCACAAGCTCACAAACACGTTCGACATGAGCAATCGGCGTTTGTGGAAGAATCCCATGTCCCAAGTTAAAAATCATGGGTCGATCACGACAAATTTCTAAGATTCCCGAGATTTCTTGGTCAAGGGCAATGCCCCCTTTAATGAGAGTCTGAGGACTTAAATTGCCTTGAAAAACAACATGTTTAGGCAAATCCTTGTGAAGTTTACTTAAGTTTGCGTCCTGATCAATCCCAAGAGCAATCGGCAACTGACGTTGACAGAATGCTTCATAACTATCACTGATGCCACGTCCAAAATAAATGATCGGCACGGGACGACCTATTTCAGTGTTAATCTGATTAACGATTTTAGCAAGAGGATCAAACAACACACTATCGCGATGGGATTCTGGAACAATGCTTGCCCAGGAGTCAAAAAGCTGTACAGCATCAGCACCTGCTTTTATTTGATTAATCAGATGCCGAGCAATTGCAGTTGTTAGGATGTTAATCAATGGTTTTAGGTCTGATGGATTCTGAAGAGCTAATCTACTTTTGGAGTGATCATGACCTTTTCCTTGATCCAACATATACGTTGCAATTGTCCATGGGGTTCCTGCAAATCCTAACAAGTCTTTTCCGGAATCTAAGTGATGACGTGTTTGGCGAAGGGCTTGATAAACAGGGGCTAATCCTTGATCAAAATGATGCCAGTCTTGAAATTGGCAAATAGAATCCCACATTAACGGATCTAGAATCGGTCCGTGATTTGTTTGAAATTCTACCTTTTGCCCTAATGCTTGGGGGATAACAAGGATATCACTAAAAATAATAGCTGCATCATAATCGAACCGTCGAATGGGTTGAAGCGTTACTTCTGTAGCAAGATCAGGGGTAAAGCAAAGATTCCAAAAGGATCCTGCTTTTTGACGAACCATCAAATATTCCGGTAAATACCGTCCGGCTTGACGCATCATCCAAAGGGCGGGTCGGTCAACGGGATTTCCGCTCAGGGTTTTTAAAAGTCTATTCTGCATATCAATAATATATATATATAATAAAATAGTTGTAGTTGTGGATCCCTGTGAATCCTGTGGATACAATTGAACCAACAGGTTTTCCCCAGAAAAAACTTATCCACATATCTGGTAGTTCCTACCCTAGCTCAAATATAATAAAAAGCAAAGATATCCGCGACATTATGGTTCATAAAACGTGTGGATAACTTTGTGAGTGTTGGGGATATCTTTTTAGAGTTATCCCCAGCTGTGGATAACTTGTTGTGTCCGTGGAAAAAGGGTTTCGTAATATCTTGAAAACTGCCATAGTTATACACAGGTTATTTTATCTGTGGGTAAAGCATACCTTTACTCACAAGCTTAATTGAGAAAATGAGCACATTATGAACAAACTTATCCACAGCCCATTAATTTTAGCATCACAAAGCCACTCCCGAGCACAGATTCTGAGCCAGATCGGACTTGAGTTTAAAGGAGTTCCGTCAGGGGTGGATGAGGATATCCTTAAAAAGCAAGGCCAAGAGATGTCGTGGTCTATGGATAGAATTGCTCTAGAATTAGCTCGTGCCAAGGCAAAAGTGGTAAGTGATCAGCATCCGGATGCTCTTGTTATTGGGGCGGATCAGATTATGGGGTGTGAGGGGCAAGCTTTTGATAAGGCCAAAGACCTGACTGAGGCGGCGGATCAGCTTGGTTTTATCAGTGGAAAATCGCACTATCTTTATACAGCGTGTGTCTTATTTCAAGATGGGCAAGAGGTTTGGTCACATGTGAATATTCCGGCTTTGAAAGTAAGATCGTTGTCTGAAGAATTTATTCAGGATTATGTCCAAAAACTTGGTGATGACATCCTTCGATGTGTCGGGTGTTATCAGATTGAGGGGCGCGGCGCTCAATTATTTGAGTCAATTGATGGGGATATATTTACCATTATGGGGCTGCCTTTATTTCCATTGCTCCAAGAACTTCGCAGGCTGGGAATGATTTTAACATGAGATTAGGACTTCTTGGTCATCGTATTTCCTATTCACGATCCCCTGAGATCCATCAAGGGTGGATGAAACGTTATCATCTAAAGGGGTCATATGAAATTTATGATTGCCTGGAGGATTCTTTAGCGGAGTCTTTCGCACGGTTTGACGGTTGTAATGTTACAACCCCATTTAAGACAAAAATAAAACCGTTTATTGATGGTATGACGCCTCTTGCAGAACAGATCGGCGCGGTTAATACAATCTATAGGGAGCAGGGCCTATGGATAGGCGATAATACAGATGCCATAGCTTTGCTTGAGATGATTCCCGAGACGATCAAAAGAATCATTGTTTTAGGTCATGGCGGGGCTGCAAAAGCTGTTAAGGTTGTCGGTGAATCACGGGGGCAAGAGGTCGTTTGTATCCCGCGAGAGCAATGGTATGATCGACACAGATTAATGGACACAGCTGATATGCTTATTAATGCAACGCCGATTGGATTGCAAGGTAAGGGCTGTCCTGTTGATGTCTTACCGAATAAGAATCTATTGATTATGGACATGGTTTATGAACCAGAAAAAACACCCCTTCTTTGCTTGGCGTATGATCGCGGATACAAAACGTTAGGTGGGTTAGAAATGCTGTATCGACAGGCACGACACAGTTTTCACAGATGGTGGGGGGTTTTGCCGGATCTTGAGTTTGCCCGCAGTTAAGATTAAGGCACTAGAATAAATCTCAAATCAATATGTTGTGATACTGTTATTTGTTCCCTAAAAGCCATAATCCAAGGAGGAAGGTTCGGAGGAGAAGCCAGAGGCGGTGTGCTATCCTGTTGTATGAGAAGAGCTGTCTCTCAAGCCTGTGTTATCACTTAAAGATCAATGTCTTGATTTGTCTTATTATCCCGTTGAATAGCGCGATCAATTAATTGATCAATGTGGGTTGCTTGGTCAAAAGTATCATCCGCATAAAAACGTAAGGCCGGAATATATTTCATGGTTAGGTTTTTTGCAAGGGCATAACGAATTTCACCAGCCATTTGGTTCAGATGAACTAGAATTTCAGTTGCATCTCCGCCGCCTAAAGGCATCACAAAGATTTTAGCATGCTTGAGATCCGGCGATGTGTGGACGTGCGTTAATGTCACAGATCCAACGGATAGTCCGCGGCGTGAAAAATCTCCACGCAGCAGAATGCCAGAAAGAATGTGCCGAATTTCTTCGGCTACACGTTGTTGTCGTTGGGAAGGCGCCTTCGCTGACGGCTTTGATCTCATTTATCTAATCCTTAGAGTTGACGGGCAATGGTTTCAATTTCGAAACATTCGATAATATCACCAGGACGGATATCGTTATAGTTTTCAAAGGCCATACCACATTCATAGGATTCTTTGACTTCGCGGACTTCTTCTTTAAAGCGCTTAAGGGTTTTGAGGGTTCCTTCATGGATAACAACGTTGTCACGAAGGAGACGAACTTTACCACCACGTTTAACCATACCATCTGTAACATAACATCCGGCAACTTTACCCACTTTAGTAATATTAAAGACATCACGGATTTCAGCGTTACCCAAATATTTTTCACGGAGTGTTGGTGTCAAAAGACCAGATAGGACAGCTTTTGCATCGTCAATCAAATCATAAATGATTGAATAGTAACGAATATCGACACCATCGCGTCGCGCTAGATCCCGAGCTTGAGGATTTGCACGAACGTTAAAGCCAACAACCAAAGCATTGGATGCACGAGCCAAGGTGATATCAGATTCATTGATTCCACCGACACCGCCGTGAAGAACGCGGACAGCAACTTCTTCATTTGCAAGTTTGCTCAAGCTTTGAATAATTGCTTCGAGAGACCCATGAACGTCAGTTTTGACAACAATCGGCAATTCCTTGATATTACCGGCTGCGATTTGTGACATCATTAGTTCCATGCCTGTTTTGGCTGATGCAGCAGCTTTGGCTTCTTTTTCTTTGTGTTGACGATATTCTGCAACTTCGCGTGCTTTTGCTTCGTCTTCGACAACGATAAATTCATCGCCGGCTGTTGGAACACCGTTGAATCCTTGGATTTCAACAGGAAGTGACGGACCGGCAGCATCTAATTTTCGACCGAGATCATTTAAGAGGGCACGAACACGGCCCCATTCAGTACCGGCAACAAAGATATCACCAACCTTCAGGGTTCCTTTTTGTACCAGAACCGTTGCCAGTGTACCACGACCGCGATCAACCTTGGCTTCGACAACGACACCAACAGCTTCACGATTCGGGTTTGCTTTTAGTTCTAGAACTTCTGCTTGTAAGAGAATGACTTCTTCGAGTTTGTCGAGGTTAAGTCCTTGCTTTGCGGAAACTTCAACTGACATGATGTCACCACCATATTCTTCACAAACCAAACCGTGGTTCAATAATTCACCACGAACACGATCCGCATTGGCTTCCGGTTTATCAATCTTGTTAATAGCAACGATAATTGGAACATTGGCTGCCTTAGCATGGTTAATTGCTTCGACTGTTTGTTCCATGATCCCGTCATCAGCAGCCACCACAAGGACAACAATGTCGGTTACATTTGCACCGCGAGAACGCATTTCTGTAAAGGCTGCGTGACCAGGGGTATCGATGAAGGTAATTTTCTTTGACGATGGTAATGTTACCTGATAAGCCCCAATGTGCTGTGTAATCCCACCAGCTTCGCCTGCAACAACGTCTGTTTTACGTAACGCATCCAACAATGAGGTTTTACCATGATCAACGTGTCCCATGATAGTCACAACAGGGGCGCGATGAACCAGATTTTCTGTACTGTCTTCAACACCGCGGATTCCAATTTCAACATCGCTATCAGAAACACGTTTTGGAGTATGACCAAATTCCCCACAAATAAGTTCAGCTGTATCGGCATCAATTGGTTGGTTGATCGTTACCATCATCCCCAACTTCATGAGAGATTTAATCACATCTCCGCCACGAACAGCCATACGGTTTGCGAGTTCACCCACGGTGATAAATTCAGGGATGATGACTTCACGAACTACTTTTGCTTGATCAGAATGGGTGTTTTGTCCTTTTTGCTTCTGCCGTGCTCGGCGTAGGGATGCCATGGATCGACCGCGACTGAGTTCTTCACCATCTAAAGCACGACTTAAAACATTGCGATTTAGCTTACGCGGACCGTCACTCATTTCTTTTTTAACAGGCATGACAACTCTTTTAACGTCACCACCGCGATTTGACCGACGGGCCGTGGTGGATGATTCATCATCTTCGTCATCCGCGTCCCTGACTTTAGGGGTGTGTTTTGGTGATGTTACCTTGTGATCCGGTTGCGGTTCATCCAGAACATGTGACGGGATACCAGCATCCACCTCATTATTCTTTGTTTCACTCGCTGGTTGTTTGGTTGCTTCTTTACGAGCTTCTCGTTCAGCTGTTTCTTTTTGGCGGTGCTCTTCTTCTAAGCGACGGAGTTCTTCCTTATCGTCGAGCAGTTTCTGATTTTCTTCGCGACGTTTTGCCTCGATTTCTTCACGCTTCGCTCGTTCTTCAGCTTCTTGAGACTGGTTTTTTATAGCCTCTTGTAAGGCTTTCATACGAGCTTCAAACTCACCTTCTGTCAATTTTCCTGAAGCGACAGCTTTGAGCGTATTTTGAGCTTGTCTTGTATCGCTTGCCGATGTTGTTCTTTTCTTTTTGACTTCCACGGCAACAGATTTTGTCCGCCCGTGGGAAAAACTCTGACGGACCTGATCTGAATCACCCGATTTTTTGGCACCCGTGTTAAGGTTCAGAGTTAATGTTTTTTTTTCGCCTTGCTTTTGATCCGTCATTATTCTTTCCAATCGTTACTTCATTTCTTAAGCCTTAGGCTCTTCTTTAAACCAGTGAGCACGAGCTGCCATAATCATGGTATTTGCTTGATCCAAAGAAAGTTGGTCATCTTTGATTACTTCTAGAAGTTCATCTCCTGCAAGGTCTGCAAAATCATCTAAAGTTTTGATATCATGCTCTGCTAACTTTAATAACATTTCAGCTGTCATCCCGTCAATCTCAAGGATATCTTCACTGACGCCAAGTTTACGTGCTTTTTCAAGAGAGTCTTTAGCGCGTTGTTCAACATAAGCGAGTGCTCGTGATTGAATTTCTTGGGCAATTGTTTCATCAAACCCTTCGATGCCGAGGAATTCTTCAATCGGTGAGAAAGATAATTCTTCAACAGTACTAAATCCATCGGCAGCCAAAAGTTGGGCGATCATTTCATCCACATCGAGCGCTTTCATAAACAATTCGGTGCGGGTGTTATACTCTTCTGTTCGAAGTTTTGCTTCTTGTTCTTCGGTCATAATATCAATGTTCCAGCCTGTCAATTGGCTTGCCAGACGGACATTTTGACCACGACGACCAATAGCAAGGCTAAGTTGATCTTCGGCCACAACCACATCAACGCGGTGTGCTTCTTCATCCAAAACCACTTTGATAACTTCGGCAGGAGCCAAGGCGTTAACAACAAAGGTCGCTGGATTGGCTGACCACAGAACAATGTCAACTTTTTCTCCTTGAAGTTCTGTGACGACGGCTTGAACGCGAACACCGCGAAGTCCGACACAGGATCCAACAGGATCGATCGAGGCATCAGAAGTGTAAACAGCCATTTTAGCTCGGCTCCCTGGATCACGCGAAACAGATTTTACCTCGATAACACCATCATAGATTTCCGGAACTTCTGATTCAAATAATTTAGCCATAAATTGGGGATTGGTTCTTGAGAGCGAAACCATTGGGCCCCGTGCATCGGGGCGAATTTCAGCAACAAGAGCGCGAATTCTATCGCCGCCACGGAATACTTCGCGTTGGATTAAATCTTCACGACGAAGAATTCCCTCTGCTCGTCCTAGATCAACAACCACATTTCCAAATTCAACACGTTTGACGATCCCGCTAATGATTTCGCCGGCACGATCTTTGAATTCAGCATATTGATGTGACCGTTCAGCATCGCGAACTTTCTGAATAATGACTTGACGAGCACTTTGAGCAGCAACTCGGCCAAATTCAATCGGGGGCAGCGGTTCTGTAATTTCGTCCCCAATTTGGCATTCTGTATTATGATGCTTGGCATCAACCAGAGCGATTTGTGTGAGGGGGTTTTCGACTTCTTCAACAACGGTTAAAACTTTCCAAATGCTAACATCACCGGTATGATTGTCAACCTTGGCACGAACGTCTTTTTCAAATCCATACTTAGCCCGAGCTGCTTTTTGAATTGCTTGTTCCATCGCATACAGGACTTCATCCCGTTCAATCCCTTTTTCGCGGGCAACAGCTTCTGCTACCGCCAACAATTCATGACGTGGCTGGTTGATGGAGTGGTCAACTGGTGTAATTCGTCGTGTTGTCACAGTCGTAAGTCCTTTTAATCCAGATGTTAATCAAATGTAATATGTAGTTTTGCAGATTTAATATCTGAAAACGGTAATGTTAAACTTTCAGTCTCTTTGTCACTGAGACGTGCTTTTAGAGTAATCTCAGTTTCAGTCGCTGACTCAAGGATACCATAAAATGTCTTGCGGTTACCAATGGCAAGATGTGTTTTCAGCGTGATTTCATGACCAACAAATTGCTGATAATGTTTTGGCTTAACCAACGGACGATCCATTCCTGGCGAAGAAACTTCGAGAGAGTATGCCCCAGTGATCGGATCATGCTGATCTAATAAAACAGAAGAGTAACGGCTGACTTGTTCACAATCTTCTAATGTAATCCCTTGTCCGTCTAGGCGGTCAATCATGATTTGAAGAGTTTTTCGTTTTAGACCAGACATTTGGATGCGAACAATATCGTACCCCATATGGGTTAATGACGGTTCCAGTAATTCTTCTACTTTTTTTAAAATATCCACGCTTTGTACCCTTTAAGTGCGTCTTTTTCCATGACGCAGGTAATAAAATATCTTTGTGCAGTGTTGCCAAAGCACACATTGAATTTATGTCGAAATCGCTAAAATATCAAGGTATTTTTGAAAAATATCTAAGTTGATAACTATTAATTGATTGGGATATAGTTATTATTATAACTTTATTTTAAACTTGGAGAGAAATAATGGTTAATATTATACAAAAACTGATTTTTTCTTTATTTATAATATTTTCATTAACGAAAAATGTTCATGGCGATGATCTTTATGATACTGAAGAGGAATTTTCTAGGGCTCAAGAAACCACCCTTCACAAGACACTCGCTATCGCAGGAGGGGTTGCGGCTGCCACTGCTATTCCGTTATTGGCTTACTCGCTTTTGCCATCCTCAACCACTGAATTGAGAAATGCCCAAGGTGACGTAATTTACTACCCTCATGAGATTATAACGCTGGAATCGGGCCAAAGTTTTGTTTACTTCAGTTATCTTGATCCTGTAACTCAATGTGTTTTGGGATGTATTGATAGTTTGGGTGGTGTTTGCAAGACGTTATTTTTTAGGGGAACTGGGTCCACGGCGATCGCTGAAGATTGTATGATACCTGTCACAAGTAATCAAACGATACTGACAGATGTATTTTGGAGTGTTGGTAATTCGGTTATGAGTTTTTTTATGACAAAGCGTCCGCAGTAAGATGTGGACAATGATGAAATTATTCTATCTTTTATGTTCTCTGGGTTTTTCAGTAGATTCTGATTCAAATGATGAGATATTTTTAAAAGCAACCGAATCTGTTGCTAAACATCAGATTTTATTCAGAACTGATTCGGATGGGGTTTTTTCTAATTCTGAGGATTTTTCTGCCTTTTTTAAAACGGTGCTTCATGATACGGGTACGTTTCATTCAGAAAACCCCCCGTCACCTGAGGATTTTTCTATTTTATATCAGCGGATTAAATCGTTTAATCACATATGGGAGTTTTTAATTCAAGATGTGGTTACGCATGCGCAACAATTTCTATCTAAAGCTCAAGGTAAACCAATGTTTATGCTTGCTGCTCAGCAACAAATTGAGGCTGTATATTATTATTGTTCTCAGTGGTTTCATAAAATTGCCGTTTTATATCGTCAGGAAATATTTCTTTTAAAGTTAATCTCTTCCGGCTCTAATGCACAAAGATTGATTAGAGACATTGATCACTCTGATATATATTTTTCTGACATTAACGTTGCTACAATTCTGCGAGATTTATCAGGTTTAATGCCCCATAAACAGAGATTCTCAAATCCTGTGAGTGATGTTTTAACGGGTGCTGAGAAAGTTCAGTTATTTAGTGAAATTGTTAAACCGGCGAATGCGTCTTTTGTTTTTTTTCTTGATGAAGAAACAGCATTTTCAAGTTTAGAGGATTATGCAACGAGATTCAGGGAATTACTGACCTCTGTTCATCAAATCGATGACAACCAAATTAAAGAAAATATCAAGTTTTTAGATAAAATACTGACGTACATTTTAACGCAAAGTGAAGTCAATATAATGGCGTATCATATTAAGGCATTGGCGGGAGATGAACAGTTATATCTTGCTGCTAGGGGTTGTCTTGACCAAGCAACGGCGTTTCTTAAGCGGTGGTTGCCTGTCTTTGTCTTGCTGTATCATAGTCAACTCCTAAAATTAGAGAATGCCATAGATGTTCTAGCGTTTAGCGATGAAGGAAGAAAGTTTTCAAACGAAATCGTGCAGGAGTTTCTTGCTCGTATTCAATTATAATAGACTTGACGCATTCTAGTAGACATCCTATCTTAAGGGAGCCACTATTTTGAGGATAACATGGTTAAAATTCTGCCCACTGATTAGGTAATCTCGGCATCTTCGGTCGGAAGATGCGCCAACTGACAGGTTTTTCTTGTCAGAACGATTTTATTTTACCTAATCAAAAGGATTTTAATGATGTCTCTTTCTACAAAACCAGCTTTATGGCTGATTATTTTCATTGTGGGGTTGCCCCTTTTATCAGAAACGATTTACAGCCCTGCTATGCCTCGCATTTCCCAGGCTTTTGGTGTCGACGAAAATTTAGTTGAATTTACGCTGACGATTTATTTAATTGGATTTGCTTTTGGTACATTATTCTGGGGTTTTTTGTCCGATCGGATTGGGCGAAAACCGTGTATTCTTATGGCGTTCTTTATTTATATGATTGGTTGTATTGGTTGCGGATTATCTTCTTCTATTCATCACCTTATTCTTTTTCGCTTTATTCAAGGATTAGGAGGGAGTGCAGGAAGTGTTTTAGGGCAAGCTATTTGCCGCGAAGCCTTCCAAGGAGCCGATCGAGGACGTGTTTTTGCCAGTGTTGGTAGTGCCCTTTCTTTGTCACCAGCTTTGGGGCCAACGCTTGGTGGCATCATAACACAAAATTTTGACTGGTCTGCTGTCTTTGTGGTCTTAACCTTTTTAGGGGGGGCGGTAGTTTTGATTGTCCAATCCAAATTGCCCGAGACGAATCAATCGATTGGTAAAAAGGATTTCAACCTGTTAACTGTGGCGCGTCACTTATTTTCAGATAAAAGAGTCTTGGGATTTATCATGATTATTGGGGTGATTAACGGTATTAGTTTCAGTTATTATGCAGAGGGTTCATTTATTATGATTGATATGTTGGGATTAACACCAGTTCAATTCGGTTATACCTTTATGCTTTTAGCTTTAGCTGGTATTTTGGGAGGCCTCACAGGGCGTCGGTTATTTGCGCTCCATACAGCTCGAGACATTTTAGAGCGCGGGCTTGCTATTTTATTGGCGGGTAGTTTTTTATTAGCAGGGGCTGTTGTGACTCTGCCGATGATTCAGGCATCGAATGGTTGGCTTATCGGCGCGATTATTTTGGCCATGACAATAATGATGTTTGGTGTTAGTTGGATTACGATCAGCTCATTGAGTTCTGCTTTGGAAGATTATCAACATGTTCTGGGCACAGCTTCTGCTTTATTTGGTTTCAGTTACTATAGTTTTATCTCGTTGGTAACTTTTGTTATGGCTGAACTTCATAATGACACAATCTTTCCGATGCCATTTTTCTTTCTGAGTATTACGTTGCTTGGCATTATTGGATACCGTGTTTTGATTAAGCCAAGCATGGTCATTCAACCTGCTTAACCCCAATGATTATCGACCTATCCTGCGGTTTTGCCATTTACTAAAAATGTAAACGGGAATACCGCAGGCATAGGCCACAAAGCAAACCATTAGATTTTCCAAACCAGAGCCAAAAATAGCCCATATACAATAAGCACTACCTAATAAAACAGCTAGAATAACTTGTGGTTTCAATTTAACAGTAAATGAATGACGCAGTAATTTAATGGATGCTAGAGCCGAGGATAAGTATGTGCCCAAGGTCATAATTGTCCCAATAAGAATCATATTGTTAAATTGTGTTACAAGCGATTTACTATAATTCATCGACATTAAAATTGTCATCAAGATACTTGTAAAGACAAGACCAAAAACAGGTGTGCCATTGTCGCTTAATTTCTTAAACGCTTTAGGAAATAAACCTTCTTTAGCTAAGGCATAGGGGATTTGTCCTTGCATAATAATCCAACCGTTTAACCCCCCAAAAATGGAAATAAGAACGCAGAAACCAACAATGGGTGCAACCCAAGAGCCAAATATTAATGTTGCGGCATCGACAAAAGGAGCGTTGGACTGAGCCAGTTTGTCGGACGGAATAAGACCAAAGACAACGGCTGTAATAATAATATAAATCATTGCCCCTAATAAGGTGCCAAATAATGTCGCACGAGAAATAGTTTTGCCCGGGTTTTCAACGCTTTCAGCAGGAACTGTTGCGGATTCTAAACCAATAAAGGCCCACATGGTTATTGCTGCTGCGGCATTAACTGCCTCTAACGGGGTTTCATGATTTGGGTTGAAGGGAACGTAATTGTTAATATCAATAAAATACCAACCGACGAGGGCGACTGCAACAAGGGGGGATATTTTTATGATAACAGTCAAAACTTGAACAAAACCACCATACTTAAGGTTACGACAGTTTAAAAAGGTCGTTAACCAAATCAACGCTGTTGCGACACCAAAGCTTGCTATTTTGGATTCGGCTAATACGGGGACAAAGTGTGATAGATAACTAACAAAAGCAAGGGATACGGCTGCGTTACTTGACCAAGCCATAATCCAATAACCCCACGCCATAAAAAACCCCATTTCATCGCCGTATGCTTGGCGTGTAAAGCTAAAAGGGCCACCTGCACTGGGATTATGGAGAGATAGTTTAGAAAAAACATAAGCAAGGCTAACAGCGCCCACGGCAGTGATCATCCAACCTAGAATGCTAATTGGGCCAACATGGGCAAGAGAGGCTGGTAAATAAAAGATACCAGAGCCGATCATGTTCCCTAAAACTAAAGAGGTTGCGGTCCAAAATCCAAATATGCGCAAAGGTTTTGTCATGACGATTTTACTTCGTTGCTCTGATATTTTTTATTTTGCCTAATTAACCAATATAACGCAACACATCCGATACTACTTAAAAGCATGGTTATGGTTGCCGGGTATAATGTTCCTTTATTGAACCATCCAACAAGGTAGGAATAAATGCCAGCTAAGACCATCTCAACCAAAGCTAAGACAGCAGATGCAGCTCCTAACTGAGATGCAGGAACATTTAAGCTTCGTGTTGCTGAGTTTGAAAAAACTGGGGCGAGGCCAACACAAAATACAATCAAAGCAATCACGATACAAATAATGGATTGGGCATAGCTATAACTCACTATGTTTAGGATAATGCTACCGATCACAGTTATCGTTAGTCCGATCCTCAGCATTTTGTCGACACCAAGATGGGAAACAAGTTTTTGGTTGAGTAATGCTCCAACCATATACGAAGCAGGGCCTATAGCAGCATAAACTGCATAATCTTGAGTATTGAATTTTAATGTGTCAATAAAATAGAAAGGGGCGAGTGTTATCCATGCCCATAACGATCCATAAGTCATCCCAGAAATAAAAGAATTACCAATCACAGAAAGATTGGTAAATAAAAAACCATAAGTTTTAAAGGATTTTCTTAGATTCAGGTCTTGTCGCTGTTCTTGCTGAAGTGTTTCGATAATAAACAGTTGACTGATGCCCCAAATGAAAAAGGCTGTGATAGAAATCAAGGTAAAGTTCATTTGCCATCCCCAATAGGATGAAATATAACTTCCTAAGATCGGTGCTACTGTTGGTGAAATGGCAATAGCCATCCCCATGATCGAAAATAATTTTGAACACTGTTCATCGGAATAAGAATCTTTAATCATGGCCGTTGAAATGACATAGCTGATACCAGCGCCCATCCCTTGGAATAGTCGGAATAAGATTAATGTTTCGATGGTTGTTGCTAGAAGGCTGCCTAGGCTTGCTAAGGCAAAAATGGCGAGACCGCATAAATAAACGGGGCGTCTGCCAAAATGATCAGATAAAGATCCTCCGACCAATCCCATAACAGAAAATGCAACCATGTATAAACTGATTGTCAGGACAATTTTATGATCAGGAACACTAAAATAAAGAGCCATTTCTGGCATGCTTGGCAAATAAAGATCTGATGACATCTCGAATACAATAGCTGCTAAGACGAGAAGTGTTGGTAAGTAAAGTAATTTATTTTTTTTCATTATAATTTAAAATGGGGCTTTAACAGCCCCTCTAATCCGTTTTTCTCAGATTTTAGTTAACAGATGTTTGCTCTTGGTTTTGTTGTTCATACAAACTATTAAAATCAATTGGTGCTAACATCAATGGAGGATAACCACCATCCCGGGTCATATCAGCGATAATGTTGCGGGCAAATGGGAACAACAAGTGGGCTGCATCAACCATAACGGCGTGTTGAACGGCAGCTTCAGCAACGGATTCATCAACACTGACAACAGCGCCATAACTCAGCTCAACGATAAACATCGTATCTTTACTGCGTTTTGCTTCGACATTAAATTCTAGAACCAACTCAAAATTGCGTTCCCCTAGGTTTTGGGCTTTTGCTTGAATGCCAACAGAAATTTCAGGTTGTTCTTGGCTGTCGCTTGTGAAGATGGCCAAGGGATTAGGATTTTCAAAAGACAAATCGCGAATGTATTGCGCACGAACAGTTGTTGTTGCAACGGGGGCTGTTGCGGAATTGGTTTTTGCCATGTGTTAATACTCCATAAACATATAGTTATGTCCTGAGTCTAGCAATTGCATATAAGGGTCGTCTACTATATTATGGAAATAAGTGTATTTTTTAGGAAGTTTTGCTGTGGGACCTATGTTAGAATTACTGTTTTTTGCGATGCTGTCAGCGTATATATTTTATCGACTATGGTCTGTCTTGGGACAAGAATCTGAGGCTGATGAGGAACGTCGAGAAGAAAAACGCAAAAAACTAGAGGCAATTCTTGAGGATAACATTATCCCAATGCCGCAACGTAAATCGGCTGAGCCTTTAATTCATGTGGAAGAAACGGATTTAAAATCAGGCGTGCGTGATAGTCTTGAACTTCTAAAAAAAGCAGATCAAGCCTTTGATTTCAGTAAGTTCATCAAAGGAGCAAAAGGTGCTTATGAGATGGTTAGTAAAGCTTTTGCTGATGGTGATTTAGATACGTTGAAATTACTCTTATCCCCTAAAGTATATGATGCCTTTTTCAGTGAAATTGCTGAGCGACAAAAACGTGATGAAACCTATGAAATAAGTATAGAGTCTTTTGATCGTGTAGATGTCGACGCGATTGAGGTGCATGGTGACGATGTTTATATAGCTGTTCGTTTTAGAACACATCAGATTCTTGTAACATCAGATAAAAATGGCAATATCATTGAAAATCAGGCAAAAATTAGTATCCCTGTGACTGAAATTTGGACTTTCCATCGAAAGATTAGTTCAAGCGAACCAAATTGGTATCTTGTCAAAACGCAGACATAATTTTAATTGCATATTCAGATGTTAATGCTTAATTATCAGATAAACTTATGATGAGTTTATGAATTGAATTTATCCACTTTTGTTACGATCTTAGATCAGCTTCGTCTCCCCGTTTTATTTGGATTTGGGGTGATGGGGTTTGTTTTCTTTTTTTTACAGGTGCGTAAATGGATTTGGTTCATGTGGTTCATCTTAGCATTACCTGTCTCGTACCCATTTATTGAACACTTCTTGGATCGTAAAAAAAACTTGGCGCAGCCAATCCATTTGCCTCTTAAGGTGATGCACCAAAATTGTTGGGGGGAAAACCCGGATACAAAACCAATTTATAAACAAATACAAGATGTTATGCCTGATGTCATTTTGCTACAAGAGTGTACGCCGGACTTGTATTGGAAAATTCGAAAAGATTTGGTTCCACGAGGGTATGCGCTGTCTTCAGAATTCGAAGATTTTGACCCACAGCATCATCATCGCTATAATCGCCTTGTTGTTTTAACAAAGGGTTTTAAAGTCCTTAAGCGATACCGTCTTAAACATCATCCTGTTATGATAGTTCATGCACGATCTTTTAAAACTGGAAAAAAATACAGATTTATCAGTGTTCATCTTGAGCGCGTTTACGATGTTGATGGGGCTTATTATAAAGAAATTGCTGAACAAATCGGTGGTTTTGATGGCGAAACTATTTTATCAGGTGATTTTAATATGGTGCCCTGGTCAAAGCATTACCAAGATTTTTGTGAATACTTAGGTCTGAAAGACGGCCTTAAGGGCAAAGCACTGATTGCAAGTTATCCGGCACCACGTAAATTTAACTCCCAGTCCTATAAAGCACCGGCGTTTTTACCGATTGACCGTTTACTTATTTCTCCAGGTTTATCGACGCAGCAGGCTAAACGCTTGCCGGCATTGGGTTCTGATCATTATGGTTTTACAGCAACCCTATCCTGAGCCGAATAAAATGATTAATCGGCTCAAAATTTTGTTTTATCTGAGCCGATTAATGCGGTTTTACAATTTTGTATGGCCTGCAACTCGAGGTTTATCATAGAATAATGTCCAGGCATCATTGGCGCTTAGTGTCAATCCTGCTTGTCTTAACAAATCTTGGGTTTGGGAATCGTTGTCTGAAGTTAAAACAAATAGATGCTGAGGAATGGTATCGGATAAAGGAAGTACTTTATGGTTTGCTTTAAGGTGACGGGCATAGTCGACCATTGTTTTAAAGCTAGAAACCTTTAATTCAGTAGAAACCTCTTTGTTAAATGCCCAAACGCACGTTGCCATGGCATCGGTATTGTCAGTTATGGTGCGGAACGCTTGGTGTAACGGTTGATGTTCGGCTTTATCATAACTGGTCGGGATTTTCCCAAAAGCGAGCAAACCTACGCAAACGGTATCAGCAAAAACCAATTGTAAATGCCACGCATTTCCATTTTCTTTTCTCTTTAATTGATTAGGGACAATATTTCCGATCGTCACGGCATTATCCCCTAACAGATCGCCCATTTCTATGTTATAGTCAGCGATTAGTTGAGTAGCCATTTCTGTTGTTGCTGAATCAATTGACTTTAACGTAACCCCATTTGCCGAATAATTTTGGTCAGCGCTATGGGCAGAAAGCATCAAAATTATAGGCAGAGAAAATAATTTTTTTAACATTGTAAACTCCTGTTCGTGGTTATTAATTTTTCTTACGCCCCTTAACGACCCAAGTAACTGCCATCATCATTCCTTTTATATAAGGCAATAAACCTAAGGTTAGTCCTGTAATAACAGGTGGCCAAACCAAGATATGGGTCATCAAAGATGGGGAATAGGTAAATTCGACATAGGATGCAGCAGGTAGAACAATATGCCCAACAATAGCAATTGTAAAGTAAGCAGGTGCATCATCAGATCGAATACTATCAAAATCAAGATTACATTTTCCGCACTGATCTTGGATTTTTAAATAGCCATTAAACATTTTTGCTTGGCCACATGATGGGCATGTTCTTAAAAATCCGCGTTTCAGTGTGGTGGGTAAGGGAGTTGTCATTTGATCACCTCATGAATTGAAATCCAACGGGCATCCCCCTCAATAGAAGGCAGGGTATTTAAAAAGGTGATTGAGGCAAAAGGTTGAGTCCAATCCCCTAATCCATAAGACAAAACGCCGTGGGTTGCATAAACGTGAACGGCAGCAGCACCGGCACTGATTAGATAGTTCGCACAGGCTTTCAGTGTAGATCCTGTATCAACCATATCATCGACAATAACGGCTATTTTCCCTTGAGGAAAAGGTTCGTTGGGCGTGATAAAAACTTGACCCGCTTTACGTTTCTTAAGAAGAGCTATGACGGGGACATTCAATGATTCTGCTACGTACTTAACCCGTTGAACGGATCCCTCGTCAGGCGCAATAAGAACCATATCACCCAAGGAACGGGATTTGATGTCTTCTGCAATAAGAGGCGATAGACATTGATTGTGAATACCGTCAAGGGGTTGGTGTAAATCAAATGTTTTGATGGATTTGACATGGGATTGCTGTAGCGGCAAGAGTAGGGTTGTTAAATATTCAGGTAATTGCCTGCCATAGGATATATAGGGCAATATTACATGTACCAAACATCCTGTTATGCCCAACTTCATGACCAGAAAATACAAGAGGACCCAGTCATTATGATCACGACAGTTATGAACGAGGGTAATTGATTGCTGAGCCCAGTCTGACGGAATAACGATGTTGTAGGCCCCGTCACAATAGACTTCAGGTTTAAAAACATAGTCTGTTTCTTTTGCTAAATGTTGTGATGACGGGGTATAACAATAAATCATGAATTTTCCTCAAACCAAGATTGGAACATTAGAATGTTCCATAAACCATATTGCCAATTTCGACCGCCTGTTAGGTGTTCTTGCCATTTCATCTGAACAAAATCAGGATTAATTAATCCACTAGCCTCTAATTTTTTGCGGTCAAGCAATGTACCGGCCCAATCCTTTAACGGCCCTCGTAACCACTGATCTAATGGAATACCAAACCCTTGTTTTGGTCGTTCAATAAGTTCTTTTGGAACGTGGCGGTAAAGCACTTGACGCAGTGGCCATTTTGTTATTCCCTGTTTTAATTTTTGTTCAAGGGGCAAAGACCAAGCAAATTCAACGACACGATGGTCCAACAAAGGAACACGTGTTTCTAGACTATTGGCCATGGCTGCGCGATCAACTTTAACCAGAATATCATCGGGAAGGTAACTTAACGTATCTAAATACATCATCTGTTCGGTAAAGGATTTGGTTTTTTCAGACCCTTGGATTGATTTTGCAAACGGAGATGCGCCTGTTGATATTTTACTAACCGCATCATGGTGGCGCCAATGGCTGATAAGGGAATCATAAATAGCCATATGATCAACGGGAATAATATCTGCCACTTTTTTAATTTTGTCCCCAAGTTGATTGGGAACACCTGGTAACGTCTTGCCAATGGCATTCAGGGTATGGGTTGGAAGTGCTTTAAGGGCAAAAGCAGCAGTTTTGCGTAAGGGTTGTGGCAACCAGCGAATGCTGTTCCAGATTTTTTCAACCATCAAATAGCGGTTATATCCCGCAAAAAGTTCATCACCAGCGTCGCCGGATAAGGAGACTGTTACCTTTTGACGGGCTAACTTTGCAACAAGGTAAGTGGGGATTTGCGAAGAATCAGCAAAAGGTTCACAATAAATTGACGGTAAATTAGGAATGACATCCAAGGCATCTTGGTTTGTGACATAAAGTTCTGTATGATCTGTTTTTAAATGCTGAGCGACTGCTTTGGCGTATTCAGCCTCATTAAAACCAGCCTCATTAAAGCCAATTGAAAAAGTTTTAACCGGAGAGGATGATTGTTTCTGCATCAAGGCGACAATTGTGGATGAATCAACCCCACCCGATAAGAATGCGCCTAATGGCACATCGGCGAGCATTTGTTGGCTGATAGCACGGCTTAAAAGATCTTCGAGTCGATCGACAACAACTAAATCTGAAAGAGATTGCTGTTCTAAGCAGGCCTCCAAAGACCAATAACTCACCTCTTCAGGCATCAAATTGGCTTGTAAGTCAACCTGAGTAAAACGACGATAGGTTCCGGGAGTTAATTTTGAATAGGATTGATAGATGCTGTATGGTGCCGGCACATAGCTGTATCGTAACATTTGATCAACGGCAATTGGGTTGAGCTGACCTTCAAAACAAGGATGTTGACGGAAAGATTTTAGTTCACTCCCGAATAATAATGCACCTTTTGACCACCCATAATAAAGGGGCTTTTCCCCCATTCGATCGCGAGCAAGAATGAGTTCTCGACGTTGGTGATCCCATAGGGCGATTGCAAACATACCGACTATTTTTTTAAGAGTTGCCTCTAACCCCCAAAATTCGATCGCTTCCAGAATGACTTCTGTATCAGAATGGCCGCGCCATTGACGTGGGTTATGTTGATCTAATTCAGAACGGAGTTCTTGATAATTATAGCATTCCCCGTTAAAGATGATGGTCAGTCGTCCTGAATGACTGTGCATAGGTTGACGTCCATTTTCCGATAGATCTAAAATAGCTAGACGACGATGACCAAGGGCTATTCCCGATTCATCGCTCCATTGACTGTCACCGTCAGGGCCACGATGAACGATGCAATCTGTCATTGATTTTAAAGCAGATAAACGGTCATAAGTTGCCGTTCTATGGTAAAATCCTGAAAATCCACACAAAGTTCTTTATCCTTGATTATGCTCGATGGTATTTGTCTTAAGAATACTGAACTAAGCTTGTAACCACAAAGGGTTTTTTAAGCTTGCAATAAATTCTTTATGGGATTTTTTATCCGCTTCTGACAAGGGGAAGGAGCGTTTTGGACGGGCTTGCAATGATGATGGCGCAACTGTGGGTATATTTTCTTGGATGATTGCTTGTTTTTTTTGGTTAAAGGAGAATGTAACTTGTCGACCCCCCTTTAATTCTAAATAGACATTCGCCAATAGCTCCGCGTCAAGAAGGGCACCGTGTTTAACACGGGCTGATAAATCGATACCGAATCGTCGGCACAAAGCATCTAATGAAGCAGGCGACCCCGGAAATTTCTGCCGAGCCATAGATACTGTGTCGATAGCCCGTGTCATAGGAAGAGGGTTGCGGCAAAGACGTTCTAGTTCGGCATTGATAAACCCCATGTCAAAGGAAGCATTATGAATGACAAGGGTTGAATCAGCAATAAAATCCAAAAAGGGATCAACGACATGAACAAAAAGAGGTTTGTCATATAAGAATTCAGTCGTAATACCACTGACTTTGGATGCGCCAGGTGGGACATCGCGTTGAGGGTTAACATAAGTATGATAGGTTTGCCCTGTCGGTAAAAGATCGATCAACTCAACACAGCCGATTTCGATAATACGGTCGCCTGTTTTCGGATTAAATCCTGTTGTTTCTGTATCGAGAACGATTTCTCTCATAGCTTAAGATGCTCCAAAATCTTGATGAACTGAATCCAAGTATGGTGATGCCCTGCGCCAGAATCAACCACAAAATCTGCCCGGTGTTGTTTTTCAATTTGGGGCATTTGTTTGGAGAGTAAGCTCTCCATTAAGTCAGCTGTCATATTTGTTCGCCTTAGAATGCGTTGACGGATTAACCAATTCTGACTTTGAGTTAGGATTACCCAATCACACAAGGACTCTAGATTTTTCTCAAAAAGTAAGGGGATGTCTAAGATAACAAAAGGAGAGCGCTTTTTTTGATGAAACGATAAAAATTTTTCCCGTGAAATAGACAACTCAGGGTAGAGAATGGCCTCAAGTTTTTTTAGATCATTGGGGTTTTGTGCAATGGTATTTCTCAGCAATTGACGATCCAGTGACCCTTGAGTCATACATAAAGGGAAAAGAGTGACAATTTTTTGCCGGATTGCTTTTTTTTTATATAAGGTTTGAACTTCACGATCAGCATCCCAGACAGGAGCCTTTAAGATCACCTTGGCGCGATGCGTGAGGCTTGATTTTCCAGAAGCCATGGATCCTGTTATGCCCAGAACGATCATGATTCTCATAATTTTTTATTCATATTGCTTTAGTATGCGGTTTAATTCTGTATTCTTCAAGGGATGATCAATATAGTTGTGTTAACTTTTTAAGAGTTAAAGTAACTGATTTCAATTGTTTAATTTGAAATCTGTCAAAAAAATATATTAATTAATGAATTGTTAATTTTACTAAGTAATACTGAATATATATTCATACTTTTGATTAAGGTGAAGCCAATGAAATATTTTGTATTCAGCTTCATAACTTTATGTTTATTGGGGTACTCTCCGGCAAGTAGCCATGAATCCGATCAAAGTATTTACACACGAATGATCAGCAGTGCCATCATGTCGACGATGGAAGAGCATCATTCCTATGACTGGAAAGAGATATCAGATACAGCGTCAAAATTTTGGAAAGACCCTAGTTCTGCATTAGATCAAGAGGTTAGGCGACTCCAGGGTAAGTTTCAGCGATTCCTATTCAGTACATTCTTAGGAGACCAAGCTTCCGTCAAAAAAATAATGAAGCGTTATTTTGATTATCAATTAGAATGTCTTGTTGCTGACCATGAAAAAGCCCCTATATCTAGATATCAGTTTTGGAGTAAAATCCCATCCCATTATCATGCTATTCTTGCCTTTGAGTTGCTTGCTGTTGAATTGGGAATAAAACTTGACCATAACTATCATGAGATGTTTTCTTTGGTCTCTGAACGAACACGAATGATTGAGGATGCTGCAGAAAAACTAATGAATAATGCGGAAAAGGGGACAGGTACTCCACCGCCACCGGCACCCCCACTACCATCCAGTGTTGTATCTTTTATTCCAAAACCACCACAGTCACCGTCGTTAAAATTAAAACACCTGACGAAAGATCGTGCACAGAAACTAAAAAAACCAACACCTTTAACTACGAATCAGTTGGCAGAAGATTTAAGTGGGTTAAAAAAGACGACAACCCGAGCCGGGTCATCGTCATTATCTGAAAATGTATTAGACGAAATTCGCAAAGGCAGTTTTATGCTGAAACCAGCATCTCAGCGTGTTTTAAAAGAACTTCCTGCTGATAATCGTGATAACGATCTTCTAGCGATTCTCAGGAATCGTTTTGAACTGATTCGTCCGATGCTATCAGAAAACGATTAAAATTCGTATTTGAATCCAATGCTAATAGCAGGATAAGTTCGAAGATACTTTTTATCATTCAATAGTTCTTCTGCACCGTATCTAAGTTTGCGCATAGCCTCTTCACTAGCTTGTGCTGGTCCATTAGCTGTTACTTTAGCGCTAACTTTACTCATGAAATAAATACCCGCATCCATGGTTAGTGTCCAGTTTGATCCGCCAAGTTTACGAAAGTCAAAACCTGTTCCAACGTAATAACTGATTGGATTTTTATAACGATATCGACCATGAGTATAACCCAAAGCTTGTCGTAGAGGATTTGGATCATTTGAAAAATCTCTGTTTAAGCGAATTTTGGTTGCATTATAACCGCCACCAATGCTCAAGCGCCACCAATTCGTATAGAAATACCAATCAGCATACAAGGTAACGGTTACTGGGCGAAATCTGACATCATGATATTTTACACCATCGAAAGACATGGTTTTGCGGAAATGTTCCCACCATGTACCTTGGAGGCGAAGACCAAAAGTTTCATTAAAATGATAACCGACTTCACCGGCGATCCCCAACGTACTAATACGCAGGCCGGAGTTCCAATTTCCTGCGCTTGCTTGGCTCATTATGGCCGTTGCGATAAGCGCAGATTGCATAATTTTATTCATTTTCAAATACCCTTTTTATTACATATTGCCATTTATAGGACATTTTTAGAAAATTTTCCAGCAATTGTATTTTAAACTTTTAATTAACCTTATTTGTTTATTCTAAAAATGGGGAGAAATTATGCTCAGAATTTTATCTTATTCCCCTCATTTGAGGGATCATCTTAACATCAGAGAGACATTGAAAAACCTAAAAATAAATGCTGAAGAAGTCCATATTGATTCTGTTTTTAGTTTTGAGATTATTCCTGAATATATCAATCGTTCTTTAACATCGAATGTTCCTGTTCATCTGATATTATATGTTCCGCAGGTAAATTCTGTCATTCTTAATATTTTACCTCAACGAATTCCTGTTGTCTGTTTGTCTGGAATAGAAGATCCAGACTCTGTTTCCCCATCAGCTCGAGATTGGGTTTATTTTTATGATCAAGGATCGAACGCTGATTTTCTAGATTTAGTCAGAAAATGTTTGGAACTACAGAAAACACGTTATGAGTTATCTGAACAACATACAAGCAACCTTCAGGCTCATCTAAGCCAATCGCAATTTATAGAAATTATTGGTGATCATTTAAATCGTGCTTTTATTCTCGAGACAAATTCAGGTCTTTGTTTATTAAATTTGGAAACCTATGACTCGAATCCGTTTAACCGGCACCGTGTTGCGCAATGTATCAAAAAACTTTATGCACCGGTAAAAAATACTTTACCCCCTAAATGGCACTTATATTCTTACTCCACCATGAAAATGGCTCTCATTATTGATGATATTCATGATAAAAATTTATTTTCACAACAACTAAATTCCCTTTATCAGCAAGTCACGAGTTATTTTGCTGCTCAAAATTTGGTTGTCAGTATTGATGTGGGGGTTGTTATTACCGATTCAATTTCGGTTGATCCTTTTCAGTTTTATGATCAAGCTCAATCAGCTCTTGCTATTGCTAAACGCAAGGGACACGGATTTATTGAGTATTATGGTTACGAAGAAGCAAGCAAGCTTTTATATGCGACACGTTTAGAAAGTGATTTAAAGCAAGCCTTTTTAAAAAAAGAGTTGTTTGTTGTCTATCAACCGTTAATTGATTTAGTCACACTAAAACCTGTTGGGATAGAAGCTCTTATCCGTTGGACACATCCGGAATTTGGTCCCATATCGCCGTTTGATTTTCTGCCAATTATTGAACGATTAAATGCAATGGATACACTGGCGGATATCGTTTTTGATCAAGCTTTTTCTACATTAAAAGATCTGCAAACTAAAGGGTTACAGTTAAAATTATCTATTAATATCAACGGCCAACAATTTATCTCAGGCAAACTTATTCATACAATTCAAAATAAGCTCGCTCAATTTCAGTTGTCCCCTAAGGATATAGAGCTTGAGATTACCGAAGAAATAGATTTAAATCCCCTTGCTCCTGCTTTATCTCAGCTAACAGAACTTCAGGACCTGGGATTTAAAATTGTTATTGATGATTTCGGGGTGGGTTATTCATCCTTGCATTATTTAAGCCATTTCCCTGTTGATAAAATTAAGATCGATAAATCATTTATCCAGAATTTAACGGAACGCAAAGTAAAAATATTAGAAGCAATTTTAAACCTAGCCCATTTCCTTAAGATTGAAACACTTGTTGAGGGAATTGAGACGAAAGATCAGCACGAAATGTTGAAATTTATTGGTACTCACTATGGACAGGGTTATTTATTTTCTAAACCCTTAGATCAAGATCAGCTATTGACCTATCTTGCAACGTTTGGAATTACTGATTTATCTATTTAGTTCTATGATTTTGTAATAGGTTAATGTTTTCGTTATTAACGTTGGTAACGCCAGATTGTTAAGAGAATCTCTAGGATACCGTGTTCCAGTATATTCTGAATGAGAGACTTGTTTGACACACCGCAAGATTAATGTGAAGTGGGTGAAAACGTGTTTAACATACCCATCCAATAATATTTGTCCGGGGGTTAACGGGGGGAGTTCTTCTTCGTAATCAACCCATTCACTGGTTGGCAGACTCATTAAATTAGCAAGTAATCCCCGATCTGGTCGTTTGATCAAAGCAATTTCATTCGACAGATTTTCATCCCAATAGGCATAAGTATAGCGAGTTGGTTTTTTTGATTTGATGGCTTTGACAGGGATTTGGTTTTGTTTATTTTGGGCATAGGCTAAACAATCTTTCGCAATAGGACAGGAGTCGCATTTTGGCGTTTTTGGTGTGCAAATTGTTGCTCCTAAGTCCATCAAACTTTGAGCAAAATCTCCGGATCGATTGGGCTGGTAAGGCGATACAATATCAAAAATTAAATCTTTTAACTTTGGTAAGGGTGTTTTTAGGGCCAAAAGTCTTGATATAACACGTGTGATATTCCCATCAACGGGAATGATTGGAAAGTCATAAGCGATAGATGCAATAGACGCAGACGTATAAGCACCAATACCCGGTAGTTTGATTAATTCATCAGGATTCCTAGGAATCTCATTTAATTCTGAGAGAGCCAAGGCACAGGCATGCAAGTTTCTTGCGCGGGAATAATAGCCTAATCCTTGCCATTGATGATAGATATCATCCAATGAAGACTGTGATAGATCTTGTAGAGTTGGCCAACGTTGTGTAAAGCGGATAAAATAATCTTTTACGGTTGCAACGGTTGTTTGCTGTAACATCACTTCGCTTAACCATACATGGTATGGGTTTGGTCTCTCACCAGATGCTGCACGCCAAGGAAGGATGCGTTGATATTGGTCATACCAACACAAAAGTTTGCGATGAATTGAGTCAAAAGCTTTAGGATCCACTGATGGCTCTGATCTTTTGTGACAATACTGGGGGAATAGTCAGGTGTAATTTTTCTAATGTCTGCTGATTGACGACAATTTCTGACGGAACATCATGACTAACAGGATAAGCCCCTGTTGATTTTCCGGACAAAATTCCTCCAACAATCTCGGCTGTTTTCTCTCCCATGGCTATTCGATCATAAGCCACAGCAGCAAGAGCGCCATCTTTGACTGATTCTGAATCATTAGCAAATAAAGGGATGTCGTTATTTTTTGCAACCTGTGCCACGGCTGCTGCAGCTGCCATGGTTGTATTGTCGTTTGGGAAAAACAAAGCATCGATTTTACCGATTAAACTTTTGGCAACTGTTGCGGCTTCGGCTGTTGTATTCACAGCACCACGCACAAAAATAATACCGCGTTGTTTGGCTTCTTGTTCCATTTGATTCAGAAAAGCAACAGAATTGGTCTCGCCCGGGTTATATAAAACACCAAGCTTCTTGATTGCCGGGATAAACGCTGCAATCATTTCTAATTGTGGTTCTGATGGCATATAATCACTAATTCCTGTCACGCCGTGCGTTGTTTTATCATAAGCCGATACTAATCCTGCCGTTATGGGGTCTGTGACAGCAGAAAAAACTAAAGGGATACCGGCATCTTGGGCAGGTTTCATCAATAATTGGGCACTGGTTGTCGATAAGGCAACGATCACTTTCGGGGGGAGTGCTATAAATTTCTTTGTTATTTGGGCAGCAACACTGGTATTTCCATGAGCATTATCATAAATAATTTTTACTGTTTTCCCATCAACAAGCCCTTGTTTTTCAAGACCCTTAATTAAGCCATCGCGAACAGTGTCTAATGTTTTATGACTAATGATTTGTGTAATAGCGACAACAGGTAAATCTTGGGGTTGATCGTGATTAAAAAATTTAAAAATAAAAATAAGGGAGACAATGATAATTGTCCCCAGTCGAAACAGTTTAAATAACATTAAGCTTCCTTTTTGTCCCGTCCCAGACGCTTGTCTAGATCACCGGACATGCTTTCAGATGCCAGGGACAGGTAACTTCCAATATGTTCACCATTAATGACGATTTGGGGCACAGTTCTTTTTCCGGTTTTGGCTTCCATTTCGTCAATTAGTTTTTTATTACCACGAACATTAATTTCGCGGTAAGCAATTTTCTGTTCGTTCAGAATATCTTTTGCGCTTGTACACCAGCTACATAGATCCGATGTATAGATGACAACTTCGGCTTCTTTTTTATCTGAGTTAACAACTGTATCCTGTGGTAACGGTTGATTGCGACGTGCGTCACAGGCGGATATCATTGACAAGGCAAAAGCCCCTAGAATAAACTTTTTCATAGACAGATACTCTTTATATTAACCCTATAACTCTAGATTAATCCTTTGATAAATTCAATAAAAGAGCAAATTCAAAAGGTTTATAATTTTATTGTCAACATAATCCTTCCGTCTGTTTGCCCAAGTTGCCGCCAAGAATCTGTTACGCCCCATCTTTTATGTGCTGATTGCTGGAATGCTATTACCTTTATCCAGAAACCCCTTTGTAACTGTTGTGGAACACCTCTTGCTTTTGCTGCAGATCAACTAATGTGTGTCCCATGTTTAGCAAATCCTCCTGTTTTTGACTCAGGTCGATCTGTTTTTACTTATTCAGGATTAAGTCGAGATCTGGTGCTTCGATTCAAGCATTCCGATGCGACACATTTATCCCGATGTTTAGCACCCTTCTTAAAATCAGTCGGACAAGAGTTTTTTCAGGCTGCTGATTATATTATGCCAGTCCCGCTTCATCGTTGGCGATTATTCAAGCGACAGTATAATCAGGCAACGCTCTTAGCGCGAGCTGTGTCATCCTTGGTTGATAGGCCCGTACTAACAAATTGCCTTATACGAAAAAAAGCAACTCAATCTCAGGGGCATAAAACAATTAAAGAACGTAAGAAGAATGTTAAACAAGCTTTTGAGGTGATCAATCCTGATATCATCAAAGGAAAAACGGTTGTGTTGATCGACGATGTTTGGACAACAGGTGCAACGATAGATGCTTGTACGAAAACCCTTAAGAAATCAGGGGCTGATCGCGTTTTTGTTTTGACACTAGCGCGTGTTGTGAAAGAATTTTAACGGGGAATTTTTGCGATAGCCAACGGTCAACTTTTTCATTGCTGGTTAAGTTTCAGGTTGGCAAAACAAGGGGGGATAAAATTACTGACCGTTGTTAATAACTTCAATTTGTAATTGACGAGAATCATGTTAATTAGATTAAAATTATAATTACAGTTGTGATAAACGTTGGGCGTTTGGTTATGGAAAGAAGTTTTCGTCGTTCAGTTGCTTTACTGTTGTTCCCTCTATTATCCTCAGCTCATGCTGGATTCACTATTGCTCCCCAAGAAATTTGGAGTTCTAATCTGGCGAATCCATGTCATGGCGTGGAGAGTGATGCTTTGTCTATTTATGCTAATCCTGCATCCATGGGACTTGCAACGCAGCACCAAATTGCAGGAAATTTTTCATTATTATTATATCGAAAAAAATTTACCGGTACGGCATCAATTCCAAGACTTGAAGCGGAAGATGATGACGGCAGTGGTGCGGATGATGAAGGGATCATTTTCTATGGTAATGAGTTTACGGGCTCAGCAAAAAGCCGGAAAAACCAGTTCATTCCGACAATTGGTATTATTTCTAATGCTCACAAAGATCTAAAGGTTGGTATTATTATTCATTCTCCTTTTGGGGGGCGAACATCTTTTGGTCAAGACTCAGTCCTAACCGGTCATATTATCAGGACAAAATTAAAAACTGTTAATATAACCCCTTCAATATCATACTCACCTTTTGATATGTTCAGTGTGGGGGCAGGTCTGCAACTTCAGCATTTTGAGTTATCCCATTCAAGACGATTTATGGTTTCTGATGGGTTTACTATCGATCCAGGTTTAGCGGATGACTTCTTTCTTCCAACAACAATCGTTCATAGTTCTGCAAAAAATTGGACAGTAGGTTGGACAGCAGGATTACTTGCCAAATTGTCACCGCGATGGAATATTGGATTTTCCTATCAATCGCAAATGGCAGGAAAAGCAAAAGCATATACAAACTTAATCCCGTCAAATGATTATCTTGCTCATGGATACTCAACGTTCATGACACAAAGTACAGTGTATTTCCCATCAAAATTCAATCTCAATACCTCTGTTATTGTTGATGATACATGGACACTCTTTGCTGATATGTCGTTTACAAATTGGAACAAGAAAAAAGGGATTAGCATTATATCAGTCGATGACAATGTAAACTATAATGATAATTTTAATCTTGATTGGCACAATGCGTTTGCAGCCGGTTTAGGGGCGTCCATTAAGCTAAATGAATTATTTTCTTTCCGCTTAGGTTATCGATATAGTCAAGGTTTAACGAGAAAATCCAATGCTAGTGTTTATTTCCCGAGTACTCGATCTGATCTATATTCTATTGGAGCAACTTATCACGCAACCTCTGATTTAGATTGGACTTTAGGGTATGGATATCGATATAACAAAAAAGGAAACGTGAACTATAGCAAAGGTTCTACGCCTGTACTTCCGGAAATAATTGCGGATGATGATGCTGTAAGACGTGCTATTAACAATATTCCGACTCAATTCTTAAAAGGTGAATTGCGAGGGAAAATCAAATACCATACTCATGCTGTCTCAATCCAATTTAATTATAGATTCTAGGGCTTAACAGGGTAAAAACTATATAGAATTAGCAAATCAATCCTATCATTTTTTGAAGTATAATGGGGGATTATCTGCTATTCTCTGAACAAAGAAGTTTTATTTCCCCTATAGTTATGACAATACTCCCTCTTCTATATGATAAAAATTTTACAGAATCGAAACCGCTTGAGGTTGTGTCTGACTATCAACCCGCTGGCGATCAGCCGACAGCAATTGCTGAATTAACCCAAGGGGTTCTGAACGGTGAAAAAGATCAGATCCTTTTGGGCGTCACAGGGTCTGGTAAAACTTTTACCATGGCTCATGTCATTGCCAAAACCCAAAAACCTGCTTTGATTTTAGCACCGAATAAAACGTTGGCGGCACAGCTTTATGCGGAGATGAAAGAATTCTTTCCAAATAATGCAGTTGAGTATTTCGTCTCTTATTATGATTATTATCAGCCCGAAGCCTATGTCCCTCGCACCGATACGTATATTGAAAAAGAAGCATCAATCAATGAACAAATCGATCGGATGCGCCATTCAGCAACTCGGGCATTGTTGGAGCGTCGTGATGTAATTATCGTTGCCAGTGTATCCTGTATTTATGGTATTGGCGGCGTTGAAAGCTATAGCGGGATGATCATTCCCTTAAAAGTCGGACAATATATTGAACGCAATGACGTTATGCGCCAGTTGATTGAATTGCACTATAAACGCAATGATTTGTCATTCACACGTGGAACCTTTCGCGTTCGTGGTGATGTTTTGGAAATATTTCCATCCCATTATGAAGATCGAGCTTGGCGTCTCAGTTTCTTTGGCAATGAGATAGAATCGATTACAGAAATGGATGCATTGACTGGCGAAAAATACGCGAACCTTGAGCAAATTCGAGTTTTTGCCAACAGCCACTATGTGACACCGGGGCCAACCATCCAACAAGCGATTAAACATATCCATGTGGAACTGGATAATCGTCTTAAGGAATTTAATGCGCAGAATAAACTGCTTGAAGCACAGCGTCTAGAACAACGGATCAAATTTGATATTGAAATGATGGCGGCAACAGGGACTTGTCCGGGAATCGAAAATTATTCCCGTTATTTGACGGGCAGGGCACCGGGCGAACCACCGCCAACACTATTTGAATACTTACCAAAAGATGCCTTGTTAATTATCGACGAAAGCCATGTGACCGTTCCTCAGATCAATGGCATGTACAAAGGAGACCGAGCCCGCAAAACGACCTTGAGTGAATATGGTTTTCGCTTGCCATCCTGTGCAGACAACAGGCCTTTGAAATTTGAAGAGTGGGAAAACCTTCGCCCACAGACTGTGTTTGTTTCTGCCACACCGGGCCCTTGGGAGTTAGATAAAACTCAAGGTGTGTTTGCCGAACAAATTATTCGGCCAACGGGACTTATTGATCCTGTTTGTGTGGTTCGCCCCTGTGAGCATCAAATTGATGACTTAATTGCTGAATGTCAATCGGTGATCAAAGAAGGGCAGCGTGTTTTGATCACGACCCTCACCAAAAAAATGGCCGAAGCCTTAACAGAATATCTTAATGATGCAGGCCTCAAAGTGCGGTATATGCACTCAGACATTGAGGTTTTAGAGCGTATTGAAATCATCCGAGATTTGCGCCTTGGTATTTTTGATGTTTTGATTGGGATTAACTTACTTCGAGAAGGACTTGATATTCCTGAATGCGGTCTTGTTGCCATTCTTGATGCAGATAAGGAAGGATACCTCAGATCAAAAACATCTTTGATTCAGACTATTGGTCGTGCTGCGCGTAACGTGAATGGACGTGTGATTTTATATGCGGATCGGGTTACAAAATCCATGCAAGAAGCCTTAACAGAAACCAATCGCCGCCGTGAACGTCAACAGGCTTATAATACTGCTCATGGCATCACGCCGGAATCTATTAAAAAGTCAATCCGAGATGTTTTGCAAAGTGTTTATGAATCCGATCATCTAACGGTTGAGATTGATAACGAAACAGTTGAGTTAACAGGAAAACGTCTGGAAAATCATATGAAAGACCTTGAAAAACGAATGCGAGAAGCCGCATCAAACCTTGAATTTGAAGAAGCGGCTCGTTTGCGTGATGAATTAAAGCGCATTGAAGCCAAAACTCTGGGATATTGATCATCCTTATTTCAGTTTAGACACCTAAGTTGAAATAAGCCCCCTTAAAATGATATCGTTATTTCAAGATAGCCCTCTAAACTGAAATAAGGCCAAATTTTTAACCTTCTTATTTCAGTTTAGGTACCTAAGTTGAAATAAGAATAGGAAAATGATATTCTTATTTCAGGATAGCACCCTAAATTGAAATAACGATTATGCGTGAAACTGGATTTTATCAACAACTCGGAGATGTAAAGTATTTCATTCCCTATTCCTTACCACCTAAGGATCCTGATTTACAATTACCCCCCGAGATTATAACATTACTTAGTGAAGCCAGCTTTGCCCTGGGGCAACTTAATGAAATGGGTGGAAGATTACCTAATCTTCAGCGATTCATCAAAGCCTACGTAATCAAGGAAGCTCTGATATCATCGGAAATTGAAGGAATCCACACAACGTTAATGGAAGTTTTTACAGCCCCATTAACAGACACAAAGCCCAGCAAAGAAACTCAGCTGGTTTTAAACTATAAAAATGCTCTCGATGAAGCACTATCTCTAATTAAGGATCAAAATTACCCATTAGTGTCACGTGTCATTTTAAAAGCCCATGAAACACTCATGATGACAGGGGATGGTGATAAGTCTGCGCCAGGGAGTTATCGCCAACAATCTGTGCGAGTTGGTAATTTAATTCCACCGCCAGCCCCTGAGATTCCAAACTTAATTAAACAATTGGAGGACTACATGAATAGTCCAAGCGATATTCCCCCTCTGATCAGAATTGGTCTTGTTCACGTCCATTTCGAAACAATCCATCCATTTTTAGATGGAAACGGCCGCATCGGACGTCTTTTAATCGTTCTTATGCTCATATTTTACGAAATACTTGATGTTGAAATCTTGTATCCATCTTTTTATTTTAAGAAATTTCATCTGCAATATTATCAATGCCTTGATCGAGTTAGAACTCACGGAGATTATGAAGGATGGATAGCCTTTTATCTGTCAGCTATTCGAGATAGTGCTCAGGATGCTCATAAACGAGCAAAACAAGTAGAACTTCTTGAAAGTCAAATTCGGTTAACAATTTCAGAATCACCAAATTTCTCAAGAATTCGGGAAATCTCCCAAGATGTTATTGGGCATTTCTTCGCAACACCCGTCACAACCATTTCAGATTTAGCTCAACGAACGGGGGGCGCCTATAATACCATCAGCAACGTTATTACAAAACTTATAAATGAAAATATAATTCAAGAAGATACCGCATCAAAACGTAACAAAACATTCCATTTTAAACCATATATAGATATCCTTGAGAAAGTAATATAGAGTACTGAAAGAAAATGACCCTAGAACAACAAATAAATACAGCGTGGGAAAATCGTCAGGATTTATCCCCTGCGAACACAGATACATTAACTTTAGTCCAAGGTGTCCTTGATCAACTAGATGCAGGATCTTTACGAGTTGCCAAAAAAATTGATGGCGACTGGCATGTGAATCAATGGGTAAAAAAGGCAATACTGCTATCCTTTCGCTTAAAAGGCAATGTCATGATGGGAGAATACGCTTTTGACAAAGTTCCTCTTAAAACATCTGATTGGACAGAAGTTGATTACCAAACAGCTGGATTCCGTGCTGTTCCCGGATCAATCATCCGTCACTCAGCCTTTATTGAAAAGGATGTGGTCCTCATGCCAAGCTTTATTAATGTTGGCGCACGTGTCGGGAAGGGGACTATGGTTGATACGTGGGTAACGATCGGATCTTGTGCCCAGATTGGTGCAAACTGCCACATCTCAGGTGGTGTAGGCATTGGCGGGGTTCTAGAACCGCTTCAAGCTAATCCTGTCATTATTGAGGACAATTGCTTTATCGGAGCTCGTAGTGAAGTCGCCGAAGGCGTTATTATCGAAGAAGGTGTTGTCCTATCCATGGGTGTATTCTTAGGGGCATCAACAAAAATTGTCAACCGTCAAACGGGTGAGATTACCTATGGGCGTGTTCCTGCTTATTCTGTTGTTGTTCCGGGGACGCTTCCGGGGGCGACACCCGATGCGCCTCAATTAGCCTGCGCGGTTATTGTCAAACAGGTAGATGCAAAAACCCGATCAAAAGTTGGTATTAACGAGTTATTACGTGCATGACAGAATTTGCAACCTTAGCCCAGCAGTTAATTTCTTTTCCCGGGGTCACGCCTGATCAAACAGGATGTTTGGATTTTATTCAGGATTATCTGAAGAATTTGGGCTTTGAGTGCACCCGTAAAAAGTTTGCCGATGTCGACAATCTGTATGCTCGCATTGGAACAGCCACGCCGAATCTATGTTTTGCCGGGCATGTAGACGTCGTTCCGGTTTTGCATCCTGAGACTTGGGATCATGACCCTTTTTCTAAGATGACTATTGGGAATACTGTTTATGGTCGTGGTGCTGTCGATATGAAAGGCGCTATTGCTGCCTTTATGATCGCGGTTAAAAAACGACTCCAAACACCTCTTAAGGGGTCAATTAGCCTTTTGTTGACCGCAGATGAAGAGGGGCCCGCCGAACACGGTACCAGAAAAATGGTTGATTGGCTGCAAGAAATTGGGGAAGAAATTACCTGTTGTCTTGTGGGAGAACCCACCAGTGTATCTCGTATTGGCGATATGATTAAGGTGGGGCGTCGTGGCAGCTTAAATGCTATGGTCACAGCGACAGGTATTGCTGGGCACGTGGCCTATCCGGATCAGTGCCTCAATCCTCTCGACCTTATTGTCCAATTTTATAATAAATTGAAATCATCGCCTCTTGATCAGGGGAATGAGGCTTTTCAACCGTCTAATCTGGAGTTCACCACTATTGATGCAGGAAACCCAACGAGTAATGTCATTCCCGGAATGGCTCATGCTCGTTTTAATATCCGTTTTAATGATTGCCATACAGGGGATCAGTTGGCTGTTTACTTAAGGGATACAGCCGCCCAAATATCCGATCGCCTATCTTTGGATATTCGAGTAAGCGGCGAAGCTTTTCACAATGTGGGGCACCCTTGGGCCGAGCAAGTTGCAACAGCTGTCGAAAGTGTCACAGGATCACGACCAATCTTATCTACGAGTGGCGGCACGTCCGATGCTCGGTTTATAAAAGACATAGCCCCAGTTGTTGAACTAGGGCTATGTAATGTTTTGGCTCATAAGGATAATGAATTGGTGAGCTTAGGTGATTTAGAAATTCTTCAAAGGATATATGAAAAAATCCTAATGTAAGTTCGATGAATTTCCCATGTTTGATTTCCATATGGCTTCACCACGTTCTTTAATGGTGTCCATATAAGTTTGTATTTGGGCTGAGACTCGTCCAAGTTTGACTAATTCTCGGTAATGTGTTCCAATGGTTCCGACTTTAATCGCTCTCGCTCCGTTATTGCCTTCATCGTTAAAAGCATCCCATACACTCGAGAGCATCCCAAAATAGCGGTTAGCTTGATAACATTGTGTTACAAAACTTAGGATTTGTTGTTTCGTTTGTCCGCGACGTTGGACAACAGACCCAACTTCTTTAATATAGGCTGTATCTTCTGGTGTTAATCGTTGTTCTTCATAAAGTCGTTGAAATTGACGGTTGAGTTTTAGTTTTGTTTCAGTCCCCATAGTCGACAGGAGTTGTTCGAGAGGGGCCTTATTTCTGACCAAATCAATTAATGTATTCACACGGTTTTGAAAATCACGGGAAAGACGGGTTCTTTTATCAAATTCCGCAATCTTATCATGGTCCAATAGACCAGATTGGCAGTATTTTGATACCATAACACGCAGGGAGCCAGAGGTGTATCCTGTTGCTTCTACTAACATGTTGAATGTTGGTTCACTCTCTTCTTCAAGGATCGTATCAATAGCTGAATTGATAAAATCAGCAGATTGTACATCTTCACTTGCGATGCGTTTTGGTGATAAATAGCGAGTATCTTGGGCTTTAACAAAAGCTGACTTTTTTAAGAAAGATACAGTTGATGCAAAAGATTGGCGTGTTTTAGTTGGGTTGGTAGCTTGCATTTGGTCATAAGACATTTTATTCAGAATATACAATAGCGTCTCTTGTTTCTCTCTTGAGAGTCGACCAATCGCCCTAAGCTGCTTATGAGTATATTTACGAGATTTATAAATTCCAGGCAAAACACGGGCATATTTTCTGGGGCGGATGATGTAATCATATTCAGCTTTGGTTATATCCCCAGCTTTCTTCTTATTTCGTATAATTTGATGCAAGTCTTCTTGTGTAAATTGGGGGTATTTTTTTACAAGGCTTTGTAATTTTACTCCCTTCAAAATCGATAGTGTCAGTCTCAACGGGACTTGATCCTGTTGCAGCGCTTGATTTTGCTCAACAACTAAACCTTGATTAGGTGCGGAAACAGGGACATCTTGTGCTTGAGTCGTCGATAATAAAAATAAAACTGAATATAATTTATTGATGTTCATGGTCAAAAACTCCGTATTTATCTATTGTTTAAATAGAGATTAAATCCAAAATTGCAAATATAAAACTTTTACCACACATTTGTAGATAACAATTGTAAGTTCTAAAAAAATAAGATATGACTTAGAAAAAACCGGGGGTGCCCACTTGGGCTGAGAGATTGCTTTGCGATCAACCCTTTGAACCTGATGTAGTTAGGACTACCGTAGGAAGAGGAAAAAATGGCACTTGCATCTGTGGCGACATCACGCACCCATCGTTTATCCTTATTTGGCACGATCTTAGAATATTATGACTATGCCCTGTATGGCTTTTGTGCCGGGTTTATGGCAGATAAGTTTTTCCCAAATATTGACTCGGAGTGGGCATTATGTCAAACGTACCTGTTATTTTGTTCGGGCTCTTTGGCTAAACCATTGGGGGCTTTGATTTTTGGTTGGATCGGAGATATCAAGGGGCGTCGTCCAGCCTTGCGGTGGAGTATGTTGGGGATAATTATCCCAACGTTTACGATTGCTTTTATGCCAGAAGGGCTTTCTCCACAAATTGCTATGGTTATTGTGTTACTATCGCGTATGGCACAAGGAATCTTTATTGCGGGTGAGAGTGATGGTGTTCGTGTTCGGCTTTTTGAATCGAGTGGCTCAGCTTATGTCTTGAATGCTGCTGCGGGGATTGCTTGCTATATCGGGATATATTTAGCATCTCATGCCGCTCATTTTGCAGAGATCATGCCAGATCTTTGGCGAATCCCATTTATTTTGGGTGGTTCTGCTGGTTTGTTGTTGTTCTTAGCACGCAGGAGCCTTATGGAATCGCCCCAATTCTTACGCCCCAAGCAGTTAATCGGTAAGCCAAACTTCCAAGGCTTATTAGCAACAATTTTGCTATGCGGATCTGTTGGTGGAACTTATCACCTTTTCTTTGTTTATCAATCAACCTATTGGTCTAAAATATTAGGCATTGTATCACCGGCAGCAGCGCAAGGGTTGATTAGTACATCGTTATTAGTCTATATTCCAAGCCTTTTTCTTAGTGCGTTGCTTGCAGAAAAATATGGTGGAAAGCGTGTTATTTTAGCGGGTATTCTTAGTGCATTGTGTGTGGTTCCATTTGTCACTGCTTCTCTTCCAATCCTTATTTTCTGTAGCATTGCTTTAGCTGCAATACATAGCCCCGGTTTTGTTTTGTTGATGAGGCAATTCCCTTCATCATCACGTTACCGTCACATTAGTTTCGGCCATTCAGTGGGGTCTTTACTATTTTCAGGTTCGGCACCGCTTGTTGCATCTTATTTGTGGCAAAAATGGCATGAGCCAAACTTAATCAAGTATCATCTTGTCGTCTTGCTCGGAATGGGGTTGATAGGGCTTGGTTTGATCAAACCGTTTGAGGAAGAAGGGTAGAGGCAATTTTTCTATTTTGTATCTTTAGGACACATTCTACTTGCACTAACTGTATCGCCCCAGTTTAAGTCTTTTAATATTTTGTAATTCTGGGATTTGGCTTTACTGTAGGGGATTGTCTTAAGCTGTCCTTGCGGCGTACAAACTTCAAAACTCCCATGACCTGAACGATGCTGTGGCGGTTTCGTGACTCGACTTTCTTGTTGCAATTCAGGATGTCGGCTTAGGATAAGATAGCTGAATTTTTCGTCTTCATATCCCAACTCAGCACCCTTAATTCGGCGATGTTCGGCCGAACGATTAAGACGTACTGTGAAATGGCACCAATCATTGCCTTGAATAGGACAATCAAAGCTATGGGGGCACGGAGCAAGAAGCCGGGCGCCTTGGGTAATTAGATAATGACGAGCTATTCTGATCTGTGAAAAAGCATCAGGGGTTCCCGGGGTAATAATCAGCAAATAATCCTTTGTTGCTTTCCACAGACTATCAAGGATAGAGGTCATCTCATTTT
Source organism: Candidatus Paracaedibacteraceae bacterium (assembly GCA_019636055.1). Taxonomy (NCBI): domain Bacteria; kingdom Pseudomonadati; phylum Pseudomonadota; class Alphaproteobacteria; order Holosporales; family Candidatus Paracaedibacteraceae; species Candidatus Paracaedibacteraceae bacterium. The sequence continues at coordinate 236,489 of JAHBYH010000002.1, read as the reverse complement.
GAGGAAGCTCATTTAGAACATAGGATAGGATGACAAGATCAGCAGATGGAAGTACTGATGATGAATTCAATTTTTGGCGAATCCATTGTCCATGGGGAACAAAGTCTTGACCAATTTTCCACATATAAGGATCATCTTCTATCAAGGTGGTTTGAATATCCGGAAATCTTTCTAACAGGGCAAGGCTTGCTGTTCCGGGACCCGCGCCCACATCTAAGCTTGTTTTTGGCGTATAGTCTAATGGGAGTTCACTCAAGCACCTTTTAATTGTTGCCTGTGTTGCAGGCATACGAGCCGTGACATATGCTTGTGCTTCATCTTCTGATCGCAACCCCTTTTTATCAAGGGTATGACGATACCGATGGCTGAGGTTATCATAGGCTTTTGACTGGATTTTTCGAGATGTCAACGAATGCATTCCTATTGTCATGCAAAAGACACCTTCATTTTTATAGAGAAGGTGCCTAAATTGGTTAAACCGACATATTGCGGGTACCAGCCGGTAGACGTAGAACTAAACCATCCAATTCATCACTCATGATGATTTGGCATCCCAGACGGGATGTGTGGGTTAGACCAAAAGCAAGATCCAACATATCTTCTTCATCTTCGGTGGCTTCGGACAAGACATCAAACCACTCTGGGTCAACAATGACGTGACAGGTTGAGCAAGCCAAAGATCCTTCACACGCACCTTCTAGGTCAATATCATTGCGATGAGCAATCTCTAAAATAGATAGACCAACAGGTGCATCAACTTCTTTTTTATTTCCGGCTTGGTCAATAAACGTAACTTTTGGCATTTTTTTCTCTCTTAAATTTTGTCCACATGACTCCCGGATAATGCACGTTTAATATTTCGGTTAACCCGACGATCGGCAAAATCTTGAGTCGCTGCTTCAAGGGCTTGTAGTTGAGTTTTTATAACATTTTTATCATCACAATTCAAAGACTTCTGTAAATCATTCATCCGTGTATCCATGACCTGTCGCTCGTCATTTGTCAGTAAATCCCCATCTTGAGCCAAAGCTGATGTAACAAGGCTCATGGTTTGCTCGGCTTCTAACCGTGTTTCGATCAGTAATCGCTGTTCAATATCATTGGCACCATGATCAAAATTATCCTTTAGAATAGAGAATAAATCATCTTCATTTAAACCATAGGACGGACGAATATCAATACGCTGTGACACGCCCGTTGTCATTTCTTTTGCACTGACGGTCAATAGACCGTCAACATCTAACATAAAGGTAATACGAACCCGAGCAATCCCTGCACTCATGGGCGGAATCCCTGTTAACGTAAATGTTGCAAGGGACCGGCAGTCTTTGACAAACTCACGCTCTCCTTGCATAACATGGACAACCATGCCGTCTTGACCATCCTCATAGGTAGTAAATTCTTGGGCGATAGCAGCTGGAATTGGGGAGTTGCGATGGATAATTTTTTCAACTAACCCCCCCATGGTTTCAATACCAAGAGATAGCGGCGTTACATCCAATAGTACAGTGTCAGAGCCATGGGTTAACGCCTTAGCTTGGAGTGCTGCCCCTAAAGCAACCACTTCATCCGGATTTAAATTGACGAGGGGGGCTTGATCAAAAAACTGGCCAACAGCTTGTCGAACAGCCGGCATCCGTGTTGAGCCACCCACAAGAACAATCCCAGATAGATCTGTAGTCGCAAGTTTGGCATCTTCTAGGGCTTGACGACAAATCATAAGCGTCCGATCAAGGAGTGGGGCACACAAAGCAGCTAAATCTTGTTGTGTCAGTCCACTCGGATGAATAGGATGATCCGATAAATATTCTTTGATCACACGCGCGTCTTGTACGGATACATTAAGTTCTGTTGCAATCAATTGATCCACATCATCACCACCCAATAGTGTGTCACCAGCCGTGGCTATGACCTGAAAAACACCTTTGCTGAAACGGATAATGGACAAATCAAAGGTTCCACCACCTAAATCATAAACAGCGTAAATTCCTTCAATATTTTGATCGAGACCATACGCAAGAGCAGCTGCTGTTGGTTCATTAATTAACCGTAAAACTTTGAGTCCAGCAATTTTTGCTGCTTCAATGGTCTCTTGGCGTGCTGCTTCATCAAAATAGGCGGGTACTGTAATCACAGCGTCATTAACAGATGTTCCCAAGGTTTCTTCTGCCTGCGCTTTTAAATAGGCTAAGATATGAGATGAAACCTGAATAGGGGAATGACCACTTTCGGGGCGATTAGCTGTTCCTATAAATCGTTTGATAGAATGAATTGCCTTAGGGTCAGATAATGCTGCTTTTCCTACTTGAGGAATTCCTTGATTGTAACTGACAACAGACGGAATCAGACGGTTTTGTTTTGATGGAGTTAAAACACGTACGCCTTCATCATCAGCCAAAGCGATAACAGAATGAGTTGTCCCTAAATCAATTCCAATAGCAGTTTTTTGGGATTGTTGAGGTTCTTGTGATTTTTTAGGGTCTAGGAGTTGAACGAACATGAGTTTTCCTTAGCGGATGATAAGATATTTCTTCTAATATTTTGGTCAAATAGACAAGTTCGAGATAAAGATAAACCAAAGAATCTGATGTGTCCATGGATTGATGAACAAACACTAGCCTCTTTTGTAATGCTTGTTCTAATAAATCTAAATCTTCAATTTTTTGAACATCATCTAACTCTTCACGCCACGCCATAACTTGCATGAGTAACGTTGAGTGTTGAATTGTTTGTCCGCCTTGTCCCGGGATATCTATTCCTTTTGCTTTGAGCAGCTCTTCTGCGCGGTGAAGCGGATTCTTTAGGCGTTGATAAGCTTCGTTTACCTTGATAGCGTGATCAGCGGCAGCGCGTCGTTCAGCATCTGTTTTACCAATAAAACGATCTGGATGAACCAAAGCTTGGATCGCTCGATACTTTTGATCTAAGATGATAAGATCGATATTGAACATTGCTTCGAGATCAAAAATATCAAAAGAATTAGACATAGAAAGTTTCCTTATTAGAACTCACCCCTCCCTTTGAAGGAGAGGCGTTTTTTTGCTAGACATGAAAAGACTTTCCACAGCCACAACGGCCTTTTTCATTCGGGTTGTTAAAGACAAATCCAGAATGCAAAGTTTCTTCGATGTAATCCATTTCTGTACCCAGGATGAACATAATAGCTTTGGGATCAATCATCAAGGTAATGTCATCAATGGTCACAACTTCATCAAAAGGAGAGGCTTGATCAGCAAATTCCATGGTATAGGACATGCCCGAACATCCTTTAGTTTTGATTCCAATGCGAATCCCAACAGCAGGTGTTTCACGCTGACTCATCAAATCGCGAACACGCTGCTTGGCTGATTCTGTCATGGTCAATGGTGTTGGGCGCATCGGTTCAATCCTCTAATTAAGCTGCATCAACAGTGGTTGAATTTTTACTTTTATAATCAGCAACAGCTGCTTTGATGGCATCTTCCGCCAAAATTGAGCAATGAATTTTAACAGGAGGCAATGCCAAATGTTTAGCGATTTCTGTATTCTTAATGGCTTGAGCATCCTCAATGGATTTTCCTTTAACCCATTCTGTGATCAGAGAGGATGAAGCAATTGCTGACCCACAGCCAAAAGTCTTGAATTTTGCATCTTCAATAATACCTTCGGCAGATACTTTAATCTGTAGTTTCATAACGTCGCCACATGCCGGTGCACCAACAAGACCTGTTCCAACAGATTGGTCATCTTTGTCCATCGATCCAACGTTGCGTGGGTTTTCATAATGATCGAGAACTTCTTTTGTGTATGCCATTTTGGCCTCCTTACTTTAATTATATTAGTACGATTTTAGTATTGTCCAAGCATCTTCTGCCATACTGATCATCAATGGGCTGCCCATTGAATCTTCGTAATATCAATCCCTTCTTGTGCCATTTCCCATAGAGGGCTCATGGCACGAAGTTTTTCAACGGATGTAATAATCGCCTCGAGAGCGAGGTCAATTTCTTGTTCTGTTGTAAACCGTCCAATGCCAAAACGAATGGACGTATGGGCGAGTTCTTCTCCGACACCAATTGAACGCAAGACATAAGATGGTTCAAGGGATGCCGAGGTACAGGCAGATCCTGATGATACGGATAGTTTTTTAATCCCCATAATCATACTTTCGCCTTCAACGTGGGCAAAGCTTAAATTCAAATTACCGGGAACTCGTTTGTCTTTATGACCATTTAAAAAGACTTCAGGTAAGCGTGCCGTCAATGTTGAATAAAATTTGTCAGCTAACTTTTTAATACGATCGTGTTCTTGTGTCATTTCTGCTTCTGCAATGGCGCACGCTTCACCTAACCCAACACATAATGCAGGGGATAATGTCCCTGACCGCATACCTCGTTCTTGCCCGCCACCATTAATCAACGCTTGGAGTCGAACCCGAGGACGACGACGAACATACAATGCCCCAATGCCCTTAGGACCATAAATCTTGTGACCTGAAATGCTTAAGAGGTCAATGTTCATAGCTTCAACATCAATATTAATTTTTCCAATGGCTTGTGCTGCGTCGGTATGGAATAATACACCTTTTTCACGGCAAATCTTACCAATCTCAGCTATCGGTTGAATGACACCAATTTCATTGTTAACAGCCATAACCGAGACGATTAACGTTGTATCTTTAATCGCTGACTTCAGGTCATCCAAATTAATGAGACCATCTGTCCCAACAGGTAAGTATGTTATCTCAAAACCATCTTGTTCTAAGTGACGACAGGTGTCCAAAACACATTTATGTTCTGTGACCACAGTAATAATATGGTTTTTCTTATCCTTGTGGAACTGAGCTGTTCCCTTTAGAGCCAAGTTATTAGATTCGGTTGCCCCACTCGTAAAGACGATTTCGCGTGGATCGGCTTTAATAATAGAGGCCACTTGAGCGCGTGCCTTTTCAACAGCAGCTTCGGCTAACCAACCATGTGGATGACTCCGAGAATGAGGATTGCCAAAGACCTCACAAAAATAGGGGATCATCTTTTCAAAAACACGAGGATCACACGGTGTAGTTGCTTGATAATCAAGATAGATTTGACCTTCCAATGACGGTGATTGTTGAGCAGTTGGATTACATGAAGTTGTCATGAAGCGATCCTTTCTTTAGTGCGAGAATATAAAATTTGCCAAGCGGCAATGAATGCGTCGATATCAGCCTTAGTTGTTGTTAGACCTAAACTAACACGAAGAGATTGATCTAAACAGGGGGATGTCATCCCCATGGCTTGTAATACATGAGACGTTTTAACCTTGCCCGATGAGCAGGCTGATCCGGCAGAAACGCTGATACCTGATAAATCAAAGTGCATAACCTGCGTATTACTGGTCAGGTCAGGCGTTGCAAAGCACAGAGTGTTAGCTAGACGAGGCGCATCCTTTGAGAAAACGGTTAAATTCGGGCAAGCTGCGGTTAATTGATCTTGAAGAGAGTCGCGCAATGCCTCAATAGCCTGCCAATCTCGATTCGGACAATCAGCAATTGCTGTTCCTAAACTGACAATCCCGGTAATGTTTTCTGTACCTGACCTAAAGTAACGTTCCTGTCCCCCGCCCCGGATCAGTGGGAATAATGAAATTTTTTCATTGATAATCAAGGCCCCGGCACCCTGTAGCCCGCCAATTTTATGAGCAGACAGAGAAATAAAATCAAAATCTGACCAAGTTAAATTTAGTTTGCCGACACCCTGAACCGCATCCGTGTGGATCTTTGCGCCATACTGACGGCATAGTTTCACGATTTGATCTAAAGGTTGAATGACTCCCGTTTCATTATTGGCGGCCATAATGCTAACTAAAACAGGTGCTGTTACTTGTTGTAATAGATTCTCTAAATGGTTTAGATTAATAGTCCCTTGATCATCAACTGAACAGATTAAAGCGGATTTATTGGCTTCAAGGACTGAATCATGTTCAATAGCACTTGTAATGATTGCACCTTGAAAGCCTTTCAAGACCATGTTGTTCGATTCTGTTGCACCACTCGTGAAGACAACCTGAGACGCTTTGGTGCCAAAGAAATCTGCAAGAGATTGCCGTGCCTTTTCTATATAGGTACGAACGGTCCTGCCGTGGGCATGAATGGACGAGGCATTGCCCAAAACACCCATAACATCAATGACAGCGGTTTTCGCTTTGGTGATTAGGGGGGTTGTTGCATTGTGGTCTAAATAGATACGTGTCATTAGGCAGCCCTCTCAAATAATTGGGATGTTAATCCTTTGACGCGCCGCGCACAAATATCATCCAGCGTTATTTTTTTCAGAAATTCGGCGACAACAGTGGTCAATTCTCCCCACAAATCATGAGTCATACACTTTGTGCCAGAAACCTGACAGCCACTATGGTCGCTACTGCATCGAGTGGCTTTTAATGGGGTGTCAACTGCTGCAATTATATTATAAATATGGATATCGGCTCGAGGTTGACTGAGTTTGTACCCACCCGTTGCTCCGCGACAACTTATGACAAGGCCTGCTTTTTTGAGTTTGTTGAAAAGTTGTTCCAAATAGGCCAAAGGCAAGTCCTGACGCACGGAAATAGCGCTCAAAGACACGGGTTCTGCCTCACCGTAATGTGCGATATCGACCATGGCCATCACTGCATATCTTGCTTTTGAGCTTAATTTCACACAAATTCTCCAAAATCTTCATAGCTCTTCTAAAAAAGCCATGCTACACTTAATCACAGACAGAGTGTTTCTGCTTGAAAAAACTAAGGTTTATATGGATAGAAATAACTATTCTGACTAAAATGGTCAAGTATAGATTTTGTTTTTTTGAGCCTATTTTCTTAATTGAAAGGGGAAACCCATGGCAGAAGTCATTTTTAATGGCCCAGCCGGCCGCCTAGAAGGCCGCTATCATCAAAGCACCCGCGAGGATGCTCCTATTGCTTTGATTCTTCATCCTAATCCACAATTCGGCGGCACCATGAACAATAAAGTTGTTTATGCGCTTTATCGTACTTTTGTTGATCTGGGTTTTTCCACATTACGCATGAACTTCCGTGGCGTTGGCCGATCTGAAGGTTCTTTTGATAGTGGTGAAGGTGAATTGAATGATGCGGCAACTGCTCTTGATTGGTTGCAAACCATTAATCCAACAGCCTCCAAGTGTTTTATCGGAGGCTTTTCTTTTGGTGCATGGATTGCTATGCAATTGCTGATGCGTCGCCCAGAATTGGATGGATTTATTTCTGTGGCTCCGCCTGCTGATCGTTATGACTTTAGCTTTTTGGCTCCGTGCCCTGTACCAGGACTTATCCTTCAGGGAGCTAAAGACGATATCGTTCCTTTTGGGTATGTGGCTAAAATGGCGGATAAGTTACAACAGCAACGCGGTATTCGCATCGATTATACGCAAATCTCTGATGCTGATCATTTTTTCACGGGCAAATTACCGGAACTTTGTCGATCTGTTGAAGGATATGTCAAACAAAGGTTGGCTGTACGATCCGTTGCGTAATACCAATCTATGGTTGGTATTGCTCAATAAAAAACTTGCGTCAAGGCCATGTCTTATGACATTCTGTTGTCATCTTAGTATGCCGCTGTGGCTCAGAGGTAGAGCACACCCTTGGTAAGGGTGGGGTCGAGAGTTCGATTCTCTCCAGCGGCACCATTCCTTAAGTAATAGTTATTGGCAAATTATAAATCAGTTCTTATATTAGGATAGCACAATAATTGATTATTTACAGGACAAGGAATCAAAATGAAACGTAAATCATTACTGAAAAAAATCCTTTTCTCAACATTGGCGAGTATTAGTTTTATTAAAGCTGCTGATGATGAAAAAAATATTACAGGTTATCCGGGGCAATATGAGCTTAGTTTAGCTATTCCTCCATCAGACTTGAAATTTGCAATAGAATCACGTTTTCCAAGCTTGCTTGGCGGTTATAGAGATAGTGCCGTGATGCCGCTCGCACTGATGAGAACTTTCTCGAAAGTTCAGACCTCTGACCCCGTTTGTATTATCCAACCGGATGCTGCTCCGCTTTTTAGCTGGATGCAACGACAAATCCAAACCATGGCGCCTGAATTTCCACAGCTTCAATACCTTGTAGCAGAGCTTGCTGATAACATAAAATCCGGTCGTTTTGATGTGGTGACACTTTATACATACGGTTTTAGAGTATTAGCTGCAATTTCCGGTGAACCAACGCAGGATGCACTTGCTGTTTTTTCAAGCTTTGGTGGCGATGAGATTGATCGTAACGCGCGTACAAATTGGCAATCTCCTTTTTCTCTTTTGGCCATTACTGAACAAGATGAGTTAGCAAGCGTCTCAGTCCCAACAAATCTATCACAAAGATTAAGAAACTTAGTTGATGACACAACAGCTAAAGTCGGAAGGGTTTCTGTACCATCTTATCCTGTTTTTGGGCGTGGGAAGATGGGCCTTGTGACGTTGATCGAAGCCTTTATCAATCGTGTCTATCCAATGCCGGTGACAAGCAAGAATTTAACAGCGCATGGGATTGGAATGACGCCATTTTTGTTTGGTTTACATGATTACCTTCATGCTTATGGTGATCAGGCTAGCAAAGATGCGGCTTTTGATTCAGCAGCTTATACTCGATTAGAAAAACTAGCCGACGGTAAAATTGATGTCGATGACTTGGTTTTACCTGTTGTTACTTATATGACAGCAAAGTCAAATTTAATTGAGGATAGCCTGTCGCAACTCGTTGATCTGTATTTTACAGCATATTTACCAACCTATACTATGGCACACCTTAAAAAGGCTATGGTTGGTTTCTTTGTGACAATGCACGAAGACCTTAATATCTCTCCTCAGATCTTTGATCTGGCCAATTTTGATGATATTTTAAAACTCATTTTAGGTGAGGCTGTCAATGAGCAAAATGATATATTAAAGACTGATCCAATTACCGGAAAAACGTCTTTATCTGCGGAACAAGTTTTGGATGCAATCTTAGCAGCTGGCTTACCTGCAAAAGAACAAAGATATTATTATACCCCTGAACTTCGCTTTAAAAGAGCTGATTTAACTGGAAAAACTTATCGCATTGATATTACTGAAAGTCCAATGATGACAACTGTAAAGGTTAAAGTTGCTGGTGGAGTAGAATATACTTGGCAGATCGAGACTTTAAAGTATGAACTTGCAGATGCTTTGGATGATGTTGCTTTGCTAAATATTGCTGGTATTAAAATCACTCCGCCAACTGAAGAAACATTGTCTGCAGAAAATGGGCGCGATGCTGCTCTTGCTTATTTGCAAAAAGTTTCTGATGGAATGAATATCTGCCGTTCATTCTTTAAGGAAAGTGCATCAGATCTTTTGATGTATACTCCTCTTGGAAAAACAAAATCCTTATGGCAAACATTTTGGGATAAATCTAAGAAACTTGAGAAGAAACTCGCAGACGATGTCTCGAAAATAAACTAAAATTTCTCCCCGCTTCGGCGGGGTTTTTACTTATTGTTCCTAAGTTCTTACAACGATCTGTTGTGTTTTGATCTGGTTTTGCTTTGAAGGGATAAGCGTTGATTGTCTTGAAAATTTGAACTGGATATTAGTTCATTCTAGTCTAAACCCTAAGTTTTTGATATCGTAATTGGTGTATACAACCACTCAAACAAACATTACATGAATCTAAAAGAATGTGCATGAAAGATAGTTATGAATTCCATAAAAAACATTAAACTGTTACCTATTTTTTGCGTAGGGTCATTTTTAGCAGGATGTTCTACAATAGAAGTTGTCAAATATTACGATGAATTTACTAAAAAAGACGTGTGTCAACTCGATTTATATAAAATACAGCACGAAGCTAATATTACAAAATTTAGAACAACATTTTTGGACTTAGTAAAAGTTGACAATGATTGGGTGCTGGCAAAAATATCAAGTATAATCCATCCGCGCTACCCATTTTATCCGGAAAATCCAGAAATTAATCTCATGATATTGGATTATGAAGGTAAATTAGAATCTTTGAAGACAGAGGGGTTTGAAACTGAAAAGCATTATAAAAATCTGGGAGCAAGCAGCCATTGGGTATCGTCTTTTAGGTTCAAAATAAAAAAGAATCACTTAGGTAAAATTAGTTCATCAAAACAAACTGAATTGAATGTTAAAATCGATGATAGTCCTCTCAATATAAATTTTGATGATAAAGACAAACGAGCACTAAAAACTTTTCTAGAAAAATGTTACTAAATAGGGTGAAAAAATGAATTTAAGATTGATTTCTGGTATGCTATCTCTAGCTTTGTTGCTTCCTGCATGTACGGAAATAAAAAATATTGAGTACGAGCATAGTGATCGACTTAATCAAAACTTGTGTCGAATAAATCATATTCCAATGGAAGGTGTTGAGAATTTACATAGCCACAATAGCATTGGGATTATGAAATATAACAATGGCACTATTTGGATGTGGATACGGTTTTTTGAAAAAGAGCGGGTTAAAAAATATATAAAAGTAAATCCGCAAGTTATATTTAAGTTATTTAAGAATAATATGGAACAGGGCGAATTAACGTTTACAAAAACATTTGATCATTCCGCATTGATTGCCTTCTTTAAAATCCACAAGAAGGACTCAAAAGTTGATTTTACAAATAATTACAATCCACCATTTCCGACAGAAGATATTTGGCCTGCACTTAAGCATGAAGCCTCTTTCCTTTATATTGGCGGACTTAAAGCAGTTTCGTTCGCAATATCTGAGGAAGATCTCAACAAGATTATGACTTCAGAAGGTGTTAAGGTTTTGGTACAAACAGAAGGAAAACCTCTGATGGGGGAAATACCTAAAGATGCAATCCCATTAGTTAAAGAATTTAAGAATATCTGTTGGTCAAACAACCCACAAGCAATTTTATCAACAAAAAAATAAAATTCTCAGAAACTTAACATTTCTTCCCCGCTTCGGCGGGGTTTTTTACATTTACACTCCAATCCTTGAGTCTTGGATCAATATCTGGGATAATCAGGGTACAGATACCTTAAAACAAATAAAGATCTAATGGCGCGTCGACCTTCATCCAGACCTACTCGAATCCTTCCTCCTGAAATTGCTCAGATGCTTAAGCATCGACTGATCCAATTTGCAGGTATTTTAATTATTGCGTTTGGTTTCAGTGTGTTTGTGAGTATCTTAACGTATTATGCTCTTGATGCTTCTTGGAATACGGCTGCATCAAATAATGTCCTTCATAATATGGCGGGACCTTTTGGTGCTATCATTTCTGATTTATTATTGCAAAGTTTTGGTCTGGGGAGTTTTCTGTTTGTCCTTGCGTTTATTGTCTGGGGTGGAATCATTATCGCTGAAGGTGAACTTCGTCGCCCTTATTTAAAGTTATTGTTGTTGATGATTTCAATGGTTTTATGTTCCACGGCTTTAACTGCGGCACCAAAAGTTACGTGGTTTTTTGATTTACCTCATTTGGGTGGTGTTTTAGGTGTTTTTGCCATCAACTTGATCACAAAATTGATGACGACAAAAAGTATTAGCATCATTCAAATTATGAGTGCCGCTCTTTGTGGGGTTTTTTATGCTGCTGCTTTGGGATTGAGTTTATATCAATGGAGTATTATTGTCGGTTATGTTCGTCAAAAGGGAGCTGGTGTTCATCATGTTTCAAGGGTAGGTTTAGCAGGTATGGTTCACCGGTTTTTCTCAAGATCATCTAAAGATGATGTTGCCCCTGAGGAACCAGCTTTAGAGCATCCTGTTTTGCGGGCTAATATTGATGATAGAGTTCAAACGTCGGCAGATTCAACGGCAACAATCCCAATCAAAACATCAATCTATAATGAGACTGATTATTCGGATGAAGCCATCGAGACCTATGAAGAATCGTTGGTTCAGGAAAAACCGGTTCTCAAACCGAAAGCCAAGCCAATTATGCCATCTTCCCATTTGGATGACTATCAACTTCCAACGATTGATTTGCTGGACGTTCAAGTTAAGAAATCCGGAAAAACCATATCTGATGATCAGTTACAAGCCTATGCAGCTCAGTTGGAACAGGTCTTAGCTGAATTCGGGGTCAAAGGTGAAATCGTTGGTGTATGTCCGGGCCCCGTGGTGACATTGTACGAACTTAAACCGGCTGCAGGAATTAAGACATCGCGTGTTATTAGCTTAGCTGATGACATTGCACGTTCGATGAGTGCTCACTCTGCCCGTATTGCTGTTATTCCTGGTCGAAACGTTATTGGTATTGAAATGCCAAATCCTGTACGTGAAACCGTTTATATGCGTGATCTTTTGTTGGCTGACGATTATCAAAAACACTCGGCCAGTTTAGCTATGATTCTAGGTAAAGATATTGGGGGTAACCCAATTATTGCGGATTTGGCGCGGATGCCCCATTTACTTGTCGCCGGGACAACGGGGTCGGGTAAGTCTGTATCGGTCAATACGATGATTCTGTCTCTGCTTTATCGTTTAACGCCAGAGCAATGTAAGTTTATTATGATTGACCCGAAAATGTTGGAATTTTCGATTTATGATGGGATTCCTCATTTATTGACGCCTGTCGTGACGGATCCTAAAAAAGCTGTTGTTGCCCTAAAATGGGCGGTGCGTGAAATGGAAAGCCGTTATCGGGCTATGTCTAAGTTGGGTGTGAGAAACATTGATGGGTATAATGCTCGCATCAAAGAAGCCCGTCAAAGTGGTGAAATTCTGATGCGTCGTGTTCAGACAGGATTTGACCCTGATACGGGGAAACCAATTTTTGAAAATCAATCATTGGACGTTAATCCACTCCCTTATATCGTTGTTGTTGTCGATGAAATGGCCGACTTAATGTTGGTTGCCGGTAAGGAAATCGAAGCTGCCGTTCAGCGATTAGCTCAGATGGCGCGTGCTGCGGGGATTCACTTGATCATGGCAACACAACGCCCGTCAGTGGACGTCATTACAGGGACGATCAAAGCAAACTTTCCAACGCGAATCAGCTTTATGGTGACCAGCAAAATTGACAGCCGCACAATTTTGGGCGAGCAGGGGGCTGAACAATTGTTGGGGCAAGGTGATATGCTGTACATGGCTGGTGGTGGTCGTTTGTTGCGTGTGCATGGCCCTTTTGTCAAAGACACGGAAGTGGAGCGGATTGTTCAATTCCTTAAGGCACAAGGTGAACCATCCTATATTGACAGCGTTACCGAAGATGATGAAGACTTTACCGCACCAAGCGAAGGCGGTGAAGGTGGTGATGCTATGTATCAGCAAGCGATTGAGGTTGTGCGCCGTGAAGGTAAGGCTTCAACCAGCTTTCTGCAACGGCATTTGCAGATTGGCTATAACCGAGCTGCCCGCATTGTTGATCAGATGGAAAAAGAAGGCATTATTAGTTCAGCTAATCATGTTGGCAAACGAGAGGTTATTGGGTAGGGAGAATACTATCAATGTTGAAATTAATATTTACTTCTTTTATTTTAGTTTCTTTTAGCTTTGCTAAAGTTGACCCTGCATTGGTCAAAAAAGTTCAGGACTATTTGAATGGACTCAAAACCTATCAGGCGACGATCGATCAAACAAATACTAATAACACCGTTCAAAAAGGTCGTTTTTACATGCATCGAGATGGTAAAAAAACGTTCGGTAAAATGCGGATTGAATACGATAAACCTGTCAAAGATTTAATGGTTGTCGATGGGCGTGATTTTTATTTCTATGACGGCCAAGCCAAAGAAACCAACTCCTATGACGTTGATTCAACGCCTGCAGCATTTCTGTTGCGTCGTAAGATTAACTTAAACGGTGATCTCAAAATTGTTGATAAAGTCGAAGATGGTAATGAACTTGGTTTGAAAATCATTCGAGCAGGCGATGAATCTGGCGCGGCGTTAATCCTGAAATTTTCTACAAACCCCATATTCAAACTCAATGGCTGGGCGGTGATTGATGGTCAAGGGCTCATGACACGGGTGCACCTAAGTGATGTTAGAATTGGTATGGATTTAGATTCGAATCTCTTCAAATATAAAGAGCCCAAATAATATGGAAATCATCGGTTATTTATCCCTTGTTGGTGTTGGGGTAAGCCTTGGATTATTAGGGGTGGGCGGTGCTATTCTTGTCATCCCCATCATGATGTATTTGTTTAAAGTTCCTGTCGTTTTGTCAACCAGCTATTCCTTGGTTGTTGTCAGCACAACAGCTGCAACGGCTGCTTTTCGTCAACGACATCGTATTGACTTTAAAAGGGCTCTTGCTTTTATTATTCCCTCGTTGGTTGGTGTTTCCTTATCTCGAGGTATAATTTTACCCAATCTCCCATCGACGATTGGTGGTATGACTTTAGAGCATGCTATCATTTTGTTATTAGTTGCTTTGATGTTTACAGCCAGCATTATCATGCTTTCGGAAGTTAAATATATCCCAGATTCTGAAGATGATAAACTTCACCTGAAAGTTGCTGTTCTTGCTTTTATTTTGGGCGTTTTTCTTGGGATTTTGGGTGCAGGTGGCGGTTTTTTGATTATTCCTGTTCTTGTTGTCCTTCTTGGATTTCCCATGAAAGAAGCGGTACCGACGTCTTTGTTTATCACCGCTTTAAATTCGACGACCGGATTCCTTATAGACCATCAGGATTTTACCCAAGATCATTGGGCCTCGGCAGCAAAATTTGTAGTTTCTGCGCTTATTGGGATGACTATTGGCATTGAACTCAATCGCAAATTCCATCCGGATTACTTAAGGAAGGCTTTTGCGTGGCTCGTTCTAATTCTTGCGTCATTTATGACGTGGCGTGAATTTTTTTAAATTCCAAAATCTCGACTTATTTAATTTCAATTAGTATATTAGGTGTTAAGTATACACAACATAGGGTCAACAACCATGTCAGAAAAATTACAGGCTCCGCGGGGGACTCAGGATTTAATTGGGGATGAATATCGAGCGCATGCCTATATCACAGCAGTGGTGAATCAAATAGCAGAAACTTATGGTTATGAGCCGATTGCCACACCGATTTTTGAATCAACAGCTGTTTTTAAGCGAACAATTGGGGAAACTTCCGACATTGTTGGTAAGGAAATGTATACTTTCCAAGACCGCGGCGGTGATGAGTTCACGTTGCGTCCAGAAGGAACAGCGGGTACCATTCGGGCTGTCATTTCAAATGGTTTAACGCAGAATATGCCTTTGAAATTGATCTATGCTGGCCCGATGTTTCGCTATGAACGTCCGCAATTAGGACGTCGTCGTCAATTTCACCAAATTGGTGTTGAATGTCTTGGAGTATCTCATCCGTATGTGGATGTGGAAACGATCGCCATGGGGCATCAAATTTTAAATGCCTTAGGGCTTGGTGATCGCGTTACCTTGGAAATTAATACTATTGGTGATACGCAGTCGCGTCAGGCTTACCGCCAAGCGTTGATTGATTATTTCTCACCACTGAAAGACCAACTTTCACAAGATAGCCAAGATCGTCTATTTCGAAATCCTCTTAGAATACTCGATTCTAAAGATGAAGGGGATCGTGATCTTATACAAGAGGCACCGCAGTTTGAGGATTATTTGAATGAAGAATCAAAGACATTTTTTGCATCCGTATGCGCAGGTCTTGATTCCCTTAACATCCCTTACAGCATTAATCGTCGTTTGGTTCGTGGATTAGATTACTATAACCACACAGCTTTTGAGTTTGTCACCACAGATTTGGGTGCTCAAGGAACTGTTCTCGCTGGTGGTCGATATGATGGTCTCATGAGTCAAATGGGTGGACCGGAGACCGCCGGTGTTGGCTGGGCTTTAGGGATTGAACGTCTTGCTTTGATGATTGCGATGCCTGAACAAACAAGCCGGCCTGTTGCTGTTATTCCTGTGGGTGATAATGCTTTTGCAACCTGCTTTGATGTAACGATGGCGTTGCGTCAACAGGGCATACCTTCTGATATTGCTTATAGTGGTAATGTGGGGAAACGGATGAAACGTGCCAATAAAATTAACGCTGAATTTGCGGTTATGATTGGTGAGGATGAGCTTAGCCAACAAACAGCAGTCATTAAGACTCTCGATTCTGGTGAGCAAAAAAATGTCGCAATATCGGAACTAATCAGTTACTTTAAAAGCTAATTTCAAAGGAATATTATAAATGTCTCTTGCTGCTAAATTAGATAAAGTATTAATACGCTATCATGAACTTAGGGATACTCTTGCTTCATCTGATGTTTCTGATGCTAAAGAATTTGGTCGTTTGTCCAAAGAATTCTCGGATATGACCCCTGTTGTCGAAGCGATCGAAGCCGTGAAACGTGTCGAAACAGAACTCAAAGACCTTGAGATTATGGTGGCGGATAAAGACATGGACGCTGAAATGCGTGAGATGGCAAAAATGGAACTGGACGACTTAAAGTCCAAACTTCCAGATATGGAACATCAAATCAAAGTGTTGTTACTTCCTAAAGATGAAGATGACGAAAGAAACGCAATTCTTGAAGTCCGTGCGGGTACAGGGGGTGAAGAAGCTGGCTTGTTTGCGGCTAATTTATTCCGGATGTACCAACGTTTTGCTGCTAATCAAGGCTGGAAATTTGAAGTTTTAAGTTTAAGTGAAACTGGTCTCGGGGCTATTAAAGAAGCCAGTGCGTCGATTGCAGGCAAGGGAGTGTTCTCGCGTCTTAAGTTTGAATCAGGTGTTCACCGTGTTCAGCGTGTCCCTGAAACAGAAGCCAGTGGGCGAATCCATACATCTGCTGCAACAGTGGCTGTCTTACCCGAAGCAGAAGATGTGGACATTCAGATTGATGAAAAAGACCTTCAGATTGATGTTTATCGCGCGTCAGGTGCTGGTGGTCAGCACGTTAACACAACAGACAGTGCGGTTCGTATCACCCACGTCCCATCAGGAATCGTTGTTACGCAGCAGGATGAACGATCCCAACATAAGAACCGTGCTAAGGCTATGAAAGTTTTGCGTTCACGTCTATATGAAGAAGAGCGTCGTCGTAAGGAAATGGAGCGTTCAGCTCATCGGCGCAGTCAAGTTGGTTCAGGTGATCGATCTGAACGGATTCGAACCTATAATTTCCCACAAGGCCGTGTGACAGATCATCGAGTTAATTTGACCTTATACAAGATTGACTTAATCATGGAAGGTGAATGCTTGGATGAAATCATCGATGTCTTAACCGCGGAAGACCAAGCAAGTAAGCTTGCTGAGGCAGCAGAAGAATAAAAATATGGCCTATTAGGCCATATTTTAAAGGCGACATAAAACTGATTTAAGATTCGGCATGCGCTGAATTTGCCGTACAGCAAATCCCATCATCGCTAGATCCGGACGACTTGCAGATCGTACTTGTGTTAGGGCTTGTTTGCTGAGTCGAACTTGAGATCCTTGGTTTTGAGCCCATTCATCATAGTTGTCGATATATCCGGCATTAATGATTTGCTGGGTGATCGCCATGATGGTTTGTCCAATGTCATCTAAAAGACCGAGCTGTGCACTTTCTTGCCAGTCGGATTCAGCATCAAAAGCCATCGCTGTATCTTGAAGCCAGTCTAAACCAAATAATGATCGCGCTTCGAAATAAACTTTTGCAACATCATCGAGACTATATTGTTGTGGATAGAGGCTAACAACATCGAGAATCGAGCTGAGGAATTTGATGAGACTTATTTTCTCGGCAACAGGTGCAGGTATATTTTTGTCCAAAAGCTGAATGATATCTTGAGCGAGATTTTGCTGATCTTCACCGGCGATCAATGTTGGTAATTTTCCAATTAAACCATTAACGCATGCAGTGTTATCAAATTCTGAACTTAGAATGCGCATAACTGCAATCTTAAGGGTAAAGGCAATATCTGCATAGGCTTTGATTTGAAGATTCGGAAGTAGTGCATCATCTAAAGAATCAATCTCACGCCACCAATGTTCCAGTCCTAAGGATCGAACCGCTAAGAAGAAGGCGTGGACAACTTCCGATGCAGATGAATTCGTTGCCTGAATCATTTCATACACAAAATTAGGGCCGACTCGATTAATGAGTGTATTAGCAAGCACTGTTGCAATAATTTCACGACGAAGGGGGTGGGTTAAAATATCATCCTTGAATTTTTTTTGCATTAATTCAGGAAAATACCCAATCAAATTACTTAAATAAAAATCTTGATCGGATAAATTTGATTCTATAATTTTATTGTACAATGAAATCTTGGAATAGGCTAAGAGAACAGCGAGTTCTGGTCGTGTCATTCCCTGACCTTTGCTGCGACGTCGATCGAAAATTTCATCGTCAGGTAAATATTCAAGAGCTCGATTAAGATGAATTTCATTTTCAAGGGTTTTGATCAAATTTTGATATTGGTTTAGTCCGTCTTTTCCACTCGCATACATGACAGATAAAATTTGTGTTTGCTGATAGTTATCTTGTAACACAAGATCGGCGACCGTATCTGTCATTTCCACAAGAATCTTATTGCGGGATTCGCGTGTTAGTGGTTTTTTCATAGAAGAAAACAAGATTTTGATGTTAACTTCGTGGTCAGAACAATCAACCCCAGCTGAATTATCAATAGCATCCGTATTGATTCGCCCACCTTTAATGGCATAATCAACACGCCCAAGTTGCGTCATGCCAAGGTTCGCCCCTTCTCCGACAACTTTGGCTTTGATTTGACCGCCGTCAATTCGGATGTTTACATTCGTTATATCCCCAACATCTGAGTTTGATTCATACTTGCTTTTGACATAAGTTCCAATCCCGCCAAACCATAAAAGATCAACCTCGGCTTGTAAGATTGCACGCATCAAATCATCAGGTGTAATTGTTTTTTGGTTTAATCCTAATGATTTTTGAATTTCATCAGAAAGTTTAATGCTTTTTTCCGAGCGAGAAAAAACACCGCCTCCGGCAGAAATCAAATTTTTATTATAATCATCCCAAGATGAGCGAGGTAAATCAAAAAGCCGTTTGCGTTCAGCATACGCGATCGCCGGATCAGGATTTGGGTCTAAAAATATATGTCGGTGATCAAATGCCGCAATCAACCTGATTTGTTGAGAGCGAAGCATTCCATTCCCGAAAACATCACCGGACATATCGCCAACACCAGCGACGGTGAACGGTTGCGTTTGAACATTGATGCCCATTTCGCGGAAGTGACGCTTAACGGATTCCCAAGCTCCACGAGACGTTATCGCCATTTTTTTATGGTCATAGCCTGCTGATCCACCTGAGGCAAAAGCATCATCCAACCAAAAACCATATTCTAATGAAATGGCATTCGCAATATCTGAGAATGAGGCCGTCCCTTTATCAGCTGCAACAACAAGATAGGGATCATTCTCATCATATCGTACAACTTGTTTCGGGGGAATAATCTGCCCTTGGACTAGATTATCTGTTATATCGAGCATGCCGCGAATCATTGTTTGGTAACAGCGGATGACCTCGTTCATTAATTCACTCCGATCGGTGAACTCATTTTGCCGTTTCACAATAAATCCGCCTTTTGATCCTAAGGGAACAATGACAGAGTTCTTAACCATCTGTGCTTTCATTAGACCTAAAACTTCGGTCCGATAGTCTTCAAAACGATCAGACCATCGCAACCCACCCCGGGCAACTTTACCACCCCGGAGATGAATCGCTTCCATGGTTGATGAATAAACGAATATTTCAAACATGGGACGGGGTTGGGGCAAATCCATGAGTTGGCTTGAATCAAATTTAAAAGAAATATAATCTTTGTTTTGTTGATCAGGGGTTAGTTGATAATAGTTTGTTCTGACGGTAGATTGAATTGTATTCAGAATCCGTCTCAGGATTTTATCATGGTCAAGTCGGGATATATTTTGTAAGTTGTCCAAAAATCTTGTTTCCAAATCATGGAGTGCAACTTTTGAATCACTGTCAGGATTAAATTTCTTTTCAAAAATTTCAACAAGATCGCGGCAAAATGACGGGTAGGCTGATAAAGTTTGTTCAATATAATTTTGAGAATAGGGGAGTCGCGCTTGGAGTAGATATTTTGTGTAGGCTCGAATCATATTGATTTGTCGGATAGTTAACCCGGCTTTTAGAATAAGTTGGTTAAATCCATCATTATCAATAAGCCCAGCCCACACCGTCTGAAAGGCTGTTCGTAAATAGACTTCATTCGTGTGCCAATCCGTTTCCTCATCAATGTCGACGGCAAAATCATGGATATGGTACAGTTGATCATTTTTATGGATGGTATATGTTGTTTCAGATTGAACACGAAGGCCAAAATTATTCAAGAGTGGCAGTAGCGTTGATAAAGAGAGAGCCTCCCCGTTATGGTATATTTTAAGCCTTAGTTTGTTTTCACGATTTGTGTAGATGTTAATATCAATCGCATTATCGGCGTTGAGTGCATTGAGGTAATTAATATCCTCAAAGGTTTCACGGGCAATAAAATTTTGTTGATAGCTGAGCGGAAAACTATGGCGATAGAGAGCAAGGAACTCAGACGTATTTTCAATTGTTGTGTGGGTGTCGAGGTACCGCTCAAGTTGTTCAAACCATCCTAAAGATTCGTCAGCAAGTATTTGTTGTAATTTTTTGGCTGATGGAAATTTTGAGACGATCTTGTCAAATTCAACAACATAAATGACGCGTGCAAATGGTAAGTCACCAATCTGAGCAACACTTGATCCGACTTTACCATTAAAATATGAGGCAATAAGGGTCCCCAGTTTTTCTTTGAGAGTGTAACTATAGCGTTCTCTGGTCATGAAAACCATAACTGTCATATATCGCCCGTAAATATCGGGACGGGTAAAGACGGACAAACCAGCATGATCGCGAAGTTCCATAACATTATCACAGATCTGAAACAGTTGTTCTGCTGTATGATAAAACATTTCGTCACGGGGAATGCTGTCAATAATGGATAAGAGTGATTTTCCATCATACCACTTGGGATTTAGTTTAAAGAGATCGAAAACTGTTTGAACTTTTTTTCGAAGGTATGGAATTTCAAAAGCATGAACAGAAAAAATTTCTTTCGTAAAGACGCCGATGATCTGATACATCCCACAGACTTTTCCTGTTTCATCACAATCAAGAATTTCCATTGTGTCCATGCGTGATGGACGGTGAATTGGTGAGCGTTTATTTGACTTTGTGACCGTAATTAATCCGGTGTCATTTTTTTGCTTAATTAATTCTTTGTGATTAATGGCACGACTTAACGATGGGGTCATATCATCGGATTCAGCATAATTATCTATTTTAAATAATCCTAGGCGTTCGAATTCATCTTCATCCAAACAGAACATCTTTGTTGACTGGTCCTCTTTGAGGCGAAAATATCGGCTGCCAAGGGGGATAAAATAACGTTCAGATAACCATGACAGAAATTCTTTGGCTTCAATTGCTTCTTCGACAGTTGAGTGAGATATTGCAGCATAGGGCAATCGGTCTCGGATAAGATTGAGACAGTCAAGTATTGGATTGATATCGTCGACTGTTTGGCAGATGATAGCCAAAAGGTCATTAAGGCCATTTTTCAACTGTGTGATCTGATCCTTTGAATAGCGATTTCGAGCTTGAACAAAGATAAGAGATTCAAACACACCCGAATCGTCTGGAGTTTTCTGCGGGTCGATAATATTCTGTAATGTTCCCTTGTTGTCTCGGTTTACCTTTATAACAGGGTGAACAAGAAGTTGAGGCTTAAGATTCCATGTACGGAAAAAAGCGAGCAAACTTTCGATCAAATAGGGACGATCTATATTCAGGAGGGTGATAAAAATACGGTCTGTGCGATGGAGTGATATTTTCTCGATATGGATATTGATTTTAGGTGCTTTTCTATCAAACTGCGCACTTGTTTTCCAGGCAAGTTCAATATATCGTTCTAGATCCTGTTGAGAAAGCTTTTCCAAATAGGATGAGGGAAAACGTTCCATGAATTTTTCAATAAACAAAGCCGGGACTGGGTTTTTAGATTGATTAAAGTGTTGGACTAATAGTTGGGTTTTCTCAAGGCGGAATTCGTTAAACATTGTATTGGTCCTTAAGGTTGCAAGCATGGATTTTTTTCCCTGACTAATTTACCAACAGTCTAGCAGGAAAAATTTAACAAATGAATAAGGAAATATGTTTTTTAGATGGAGCGGGCGAAGGGATTCGAACCCTCGACACCAACCTTGGCAAGGTTGTACTCTACCCCTGAGCTACGCCCGCTTATATGGGAGAGTTCTTATGAACAATGTGATACCTTTATTGCTTATTTTTGCGATATTTGCAACATATTTTTTGCAGAGAAAGCGAAAAATATAAAATACTTGTAAGTTTAGTAAAAATCTTGCAAAAAAGTATGTAGTCATCCCATTTGACGTTCCGACTGTGCCACCTCGTCGCTCATATATACGCTTTGCTCTTTTTCCTTGTCGGAAACTTAATTGGAACGACTATACTCACGCACAAGGGGGCATTATGGTTGCAAAGATCAAAACAGTTTCATTTGAAGGAATTCAAGTTCTTCCCGTTGACGTACAAGTCCAATTTACCCATGGTCTTCCCGGTATTACAATCGTTGGTTTGCCAGATAAAACTGTTGCCGAATCAAAAGAAAGAATCCGCTCAAGTTTCCAGTCTATGGGGTTAGATCTTCCTGCTAAGCGAGTTGTTGTAAACCTTGCTCCTGCCGATATCCAAAAAGAAGGGTCGCATTATGATTTGCCAATTGCCTTAGGCATTATGGTGCAAATGGGTATTCTTGATGGTGTCGAAATGGAAGAGTATACCATTTTAGGGGAATTAGGTTTGGATGGTTCGATTGCTCGAGTCGCGGGCGCTTTACCAACAGCGATTTATGCTGCTGGCGAACATATGGGGGTAATTTGCCCTGAGGCCTGTGGTGCCGAAGCTGCTTGGGCTGGTGATGTAAAGATTATCGCTGCATCTACTGTTTTATCTTTGGTTAACCATTTTAAGGGGACCCAGGTTATCTCGCAACCTCAAGTTGCTGATTTGTCGACAGTTCCTGTACCCCATTTAAACCTAAGGGATGTCAAGGGGCAGCAATTAGCTAAGCGTGCGCTTGAGATTGCTGCTGCTGGCGGACATAACCTATTAATGTTGGGGCCTCCCGGATCAGGAAAATCAATGTTGGCAAGCCGATTGTCCGGAATTCTGCCACCGCTGACCCCACTTGAGGCCCTAGAGGTCACGATGATTCACAGTATTAGCGGAAACATGCCTGAAGAAGGCCTTATTCGTGAACGTCCGTACCGTGATCCTCATCATTCAGCCTCATTAGCAGCCTTAGTTGGCGGGGGTATTCGGTGTAAGCCCGGTGAAATTTCCCTTGCCCATAAAGGGGTTTTATTTCTGGATGAGTTACCAGAATTTAATCAGAGTGCTCTAGAGTCCTTACGCCAACCGTTAGAAACGGGTAAAGTGGTTGTGGCACGGGCTAATTCGCATGTAACTTATCCGTCACAAGTACAGTTGGTGGCTGCTATGAATCCCTGTCGCTGTGGCTATTTTGGTGACAAAGAACGAGAATGTACGCGTGCACCGCGATGTGCTGCTGATTATCAAGCTAAAATCTCAGGCCCCCTTATGGATCGTTTTGATATTATTATGGATGTTCCCGAAGTAAAGGCGGTAGATCTGATGAAAGATCCAGATGGTGAGGATTCAGCGATCATTGCAAGACGTGTTGAATTGGCTCGTGACTTTCAATATGCCCGGATTCGATCTATTGGTGGTGCTGAAAACCGTGCGAATGCGCATGTGGACAGTGAGACGCTTGAGAAAATTATTGATCTTAGCCAAGCCTCTGTTAATTTGTTGGCCAAAGTGATGGAAAAATTTAAGCTCAGTGGGCGTGGGTATCATCGAATTTTACGCGTTGCACGAACAATTGCTGATTTAGATCAAGCCCAAACAATAGAGGTTCAACATCTATCCGAAGCCGTTGGATACCGCAAAATTTCAGTGTTTGGTGAGGGGGCAACTAAAGTTGCATAAAAAAATACAAGAAAAGTGTTGCAATGGCTGTGAATTTTCTGTAATAAATAGAGATATCCTTTGTGGGTCTATAGCTCAGTTGGTAGAGCACCTGACTTTTAATCAGGGTGTCGAAGGTTCGAATCCTTCTGGACCCACCACTTCAAATATCTCAATTGACGATCTCCCTTAAGAAAAGTACCATAGTTCTGGGGAGAACTATTATGTCTAAATCATCCGGTTTGGTGTGGAAAAAAGAAATCTCAGAGGTTAGCCTCCCCGAGGTTTACCGAAGCATATCTATTCCTAGCAGTGCGTCTGTTTGGCGGAAAATGATGGCTTTTATGGGCCCAGGGTTCTTAGTTGCTGTGGGTTATATGGATCCTGGTAACTGGGCAACAGATATGGCTGGGGGGGCTAAGTTTGGCTATACGTTACTATCTGTTATTTTGCTGTCTAACTTTATTGCTATGCTTTTACAGCATTTGTGCGTGAAATTAGGAATCGTGACGGGACGTGATCTGGCTCAGGCTTGCCGCGATCATTATTCCAAACCAACAGTTTGGTTTTTATGGATTATTTGCGAACTTGCTATTGCAGCTTGTGATATGGCTGAGGTGATTGGATCAGCTATTGGTTTGCAGTTATTGTTCGGTATTCCACTTGTTTGGGGCTGTGTTATAACGTGTGTGGATGTTCTGACCATTCTTTATCTTCAAAACAAAGGGTTTCGCTGGATAGAGGCGATTGTTATTACACTTATTGTCACTATTGGATGCTGTTTCGTGGCGGAATTGTTTTTTGCAAAACCCCAGTTCGGTGCTGTTTTTTCAGGATTCATCCCGACGATTGATATTGTCAGAAACCATGAAATGCTTTATATCAGCATTGGCATATTGGGGGCAACTGTTATGCCTCATAATTTATATTTGCATTCATCCATTGTTCAAACTCGAAATTTTGGATCCAAATTCGAAGAGAAGCAAGAAGCGATCAAGTATGCTACTTTTGACTCGAGTTTTGCTCTGACGATTGCACTTTTTATTAATGCAAGTATTCTGATATTATCGGCGGCAACATTTCATTGGAGTGGTTATCAGAATGTCGCAGAAATCCAAGATGCCTACAGGTTATTGAGTCCTGTTTTGGGTGTATCAATTGCGAGTACATTATTTGCGGTTGCTTTGTTGGCATCGGGACAAAATTCAACGCTAACAGGGACTCTGGCCGGGCAAATTGTTATGGAGGGGTTCTTAAATTTTCGGCTAGCACCGTGGTTGCGTCGCGTAATAACGCGCGGTTTAGCTATTATTCCTGCTCTTGTGGTTATAGCCCTTTATGGTGAGAGTAAAGTCACTGATTTATTAATTGCAAGCCAAGTAGTTTTAAGTCTGCAACTCGGGTTTGCGATTTGGCCGCTCATGCGTTTTACGTGTGATCGTCAGAAAATGGGGGATTTTGTCAATCCAAGTTGGATTCGATGGATTGGATGGTTAGTCACATTGGTGATTATTGCTCTTAATTTAAAATTACTAGTTGATACAACTTTTAATTTGTAAAAGTATCGCTGTACCTTAATAAAATATTAACAATTATGGTATACTATTCATATCTAAGCTTTAAAAAATATTTATAAAATAACCTAAATTTAATAATGATATTCAGGATGAATGTGATGATAAGCCGTTTTTTTAGTGTTGGATTGGTTTTGTCAACGTTGAGTATAGCCGGAGAAGATGGCTGCCCCGTTGATTTGACGTCAAGAACCCCTTGTAGTCGTCAAGCAAGTTCCAGTCTTAGAGAGCACCTTCATCATTCTGCAACAGAGGAAATGTATCCTCTTGAAGAAGTTGAGCAAGATTCCGAAGAAGCAGCAGTCTTATACCCTGAGGAGGCGTATGACCCTCTTCCAAAGAGAACGCCGGTTGAAGACGATCAAGGTGAGGATGAATTTAATGAGCTGCTAGCCCATCTGCAATAATGTGGCAGTTATCATTAACGATTTCGGCAAAACCACCGGTAATTTCGAAAACGTCACTAACTTTATCATTTTTATAAATTCGAACTGTTCCTGCTCGTAGACTCGATGAAAAAGGGGCGTGCTTGGGCAAAAAAGAAAAATCGCCTTCCTCACCCGGAATAACAACCATGGTTACTTTATCATCAAACGCGACCAGATCAGGGGTGATCAAACGGACGTGGATTTGTTCATTCATAAGGGGTTTTGTCATGGCGTTTCTCGTGAAAATAGGTATTCCATGGCTATTATCCTAAAATTTTTCCTTTCTATAGTCAATCGAATTGAATATGAGCAGTTAGAATACCGCGATTTCATTTTGGTTGACTATGCTATCGACATGTTTGTTTGGTTTCCGTATAAATTATGCGGGCCAAGTTATCCATAAAGACATCAACATGATTTGAAAAATCCACTAGATTTTTGCAAGAGGACTCGCCGGTTCCTTCAACTTGGAATTTATGGTGATCTGCATTGAGTAAACTATCTGTCGTTAATGTTTGATAATAAACAAACGGCTGAGACGATATGCACAAGCATGTTCCTGGTTTTGGTTTGGACTCTAACCACGTTTTTATGGTTGAGGCTGTATTGGGACGGCTCCATACGATCTGTCCGGATTTGTCCGTGGTCTGGATTTTAGGTGCATTAATAAACTCTATCGAGGCTGTTCTTAAGGGGGCGGGAAAATCTGCCTGCTGCCAAATCCATCGGGCTGCTTCATATTCAGTTCTGGGTATTTTTGGTGCTTTAAACTTAGGGTTTAAACCTAATACAGACGTATCAGTTAAATCACCTTCTTTATCTGGCGCGAATAAATCACGTTCCCCTGCCAGAAAAACAATTGTTGTCTTAGAGGTCAGTCTAATTTTTTTAGATGTTATTAAATTCACAAGCGTTTGGATACGCTCTCTCATATTTTTGACCGTCGATCCATTGATCAAAATATAATCATAGTCAGTCTTTACGGGAGAAATAGAATCAATATCCCCAAGTTGTTTAAATAAGGGATAGAGTTGGTCACTATAGGGGGCAAATTTTTGCTGTCCCGACAGATTTTGTCGTTCTTGTCCGGCTGGGCGCAAGAAAACGGCTTGGGCAACCTTATTTCGTTCGTCTGGATTTAGCTGATCGTGGTACTGAAAACCGGATTTCTCAAGTTCAGGTTTTACGGTTTTAAATATTTCTTGGACGGTTCCGGATGTTGAGCGTGTTGTCTGTTCGGATGAGCATCCACATAAAATAAGAAGAAGAGATGTACTAAGGAATTTGACAAAACGCATTATAGACCTAGACTAGTAGAGTAACCCTTGCTTATGAGTATGCCTTGAATGAACTATCTTGTCACCCTGTTAATGACGATGACACTGGCTATGAGTATGCCCCCTCTCCACAAAGGGGTGAGTCTGTCCAATTGGTTTTGGAATCAAAATGACCAGTTTGATGCGGATACGTGGATTACAGAACAAGATTATGTTTGGCTAAAACGTCAAGGCTATGATCACGTTCGTATCCCTGTTGATATGGCTGATTTAGACGAATCTTGGATTTTGCCTAAACTTCGCCAGGCTATTCAATGGGGCATAGATAATCAGTTAATGGTAATTATTAGCTGTTTTGGTGATATGTATAACAATCAACTGGTACCGCAAGAAAATTATCAAGGTAAACTGAAACAGCTAGCGTCCATTGTTGCTGAATTTCCTGTGGATCAGGTGTTTTTTCAAATCGCCAATGAACCAGATGTGCCAAGTCCTAAACAATGGAGTCGTATTCAAACTGATATGATTCGCACGGCTCGCGATGTTCTGCCTGATCGATGGCTCTTAACATCGACACCGTTGAGATGGCGTGAAGAGGATGGATGGGACCAACTCAAAGCCTTTAGCCGCATGATACCCTCTAATGATCAAAAAGTGATTTATACGCTTTATTTCTATGAGCCATTTTTCTTTACGCATCAAGGGGCAACTTGGGCAGGCAATGAAGCAAAACAAGTTAAAGGGTACGCTTATCCGGTTGAGTCAGAAAATGCCGACGAGGTTATTCGCAATTTACCGTCTGGGGTACCAGAATGGTTGCCGGACACCTTGAAAGAGGCTTGGAATAAATCCGTGTTGGGTGATCGTCTTCAAGTGGTCATAGCGTGGCGAGATCGTTATCAGCGTCCAGTGATGGTCTCGGAGATTGGCATTCACCGTCCGTATGCTCCAAAAGATTCTGTGGGACGATGGGTTACCGATGTCACCAATTTATTAGATCAAAACAAAGTTCCCTATACCATTTGGGATTATCGAGGGAATTTCAGCCTCCGTTGGGATGATCCGGATTTTTCTGTCCCTAAGGATGAGTATCGTTAAGCTACTTGCCCCTGCGGCTTAAAGAACCGCTCTGCCATATGTAACAAAATCCAACCGGCAATAAAACAGAGGGGGATTGTCATCATGGCTGTTTGATAGGCTTCTTCACCATAGAATCGTGTTCCATCAACATTAAGTTGTCCTTGCCAAGAAAGATCAAGAATAATCCCCAGCAAAGGTTGAAAGATGATGCCACTGAGCATAACAAGGGCATTGGTAAAACCGGCTGCAGTCCCACTTAGATGATTGTCGACATTTTCTTTGACGGCTGCAAAGCACATAACCTGACCGGCGTTGGCCATGCCTGCAAAAAATAAAATCATCAACATCGCTTGATAAGTCATGTTGTCAAAGCGAACAGCTGCCATGAATAGGGCAGCGGTCAATAGAGAGGCCCCCATCATTACGCGAACAGGACTTTTAAATCTATCTGCTAGCCGAGCAGCAAGAGGACTACCAAAAGCAATTCCTAAGTAAATCATGATGCTGGCTCGTGAGGCAATTTCATTGGTGACCTGATATTTTTCCATCAAATACGGAACAGCCCACAGTTCACAGAATGCCGATACAGGCACATACATTAAGCCGCCAACACCAGCAATGATCCAGTTATAAGGATCTTGGGCTATTTTCTTAAGTCCTGTCAACAGAGGAGCGGGTGTTCTTTCTTCTTGTTGTCTATCTTTCATAACGAACCAAAAAATAAAGGCTAAGAACACACCAATCGTGGCTGCAATGAGTGTAGCTTGACGCCAACCAAAGGTATTGCTGAGGACAGCAAAAGGCGGACCGCTAACCATGCCCCCTAGCGTGCCCATCATATTGCTGAGCCCGGCAATCATCGCAAATTGAGCCGGTAAAAACCATTCTGACCCAACTTTTAAGCAGCTGATGAAAGCACAGGCAGAGCCTGCGCCAATTAAAAACCGACCGATCTGAGCAATGAATAAAGAATCACTTTTGGCAAAAAGAATGCTACCAAGGACGCATAGTAATGTTGAATAGGTAACGACGCGACGGGGACCTAGTTTATCAACGATGACGCCACACGGAATTTGCAAAATGACATAGGAATAGTAATAAAAGGATGCTAAGACGCCCAAGGATGTTGATGCGACGCCGAAATCGAGCATTAGATCTTTGGCGATAACACTGGGGGATGCTCTTAACACCATTTCATAGAGATAAAATAATCCGGCGCAGGCCCAAATTAACCAGGCTTTATAATTCATTTAGTTATTGCTCCGTTTTGGTAGCTGGAAATGTTTCTTTTACAAATAACATAACGATCCAGGCTGCTACCATACAAATCGGGATTGTCGCCATGGCTTGTTGATAGTCGCCTATACTATACATAGGTGTTCCATCGGCATTTACAAGACCATCCCAAGCTAAATCAATAATTAACCCAAGCAGGGGCTGAAAGATGACACCACTGACCATGACGAATGCATTGGTAAAACCAATGGTTGTTCCACTGTAATTAGGATCGTTTATTTCCTTAGCTGCAGCAAAATAAAGAATTTGTCCCCCACAAACAAGACCTGCAACAAATAACAAGGAAAATGTCACCTCGAGGGGAATGTTTGGGATATAAATAACTGCCATGAACGGTGGAATCGTTAAGAGGGATGCCCAAGACATAACTTTAACGCGACTTTTTAGCTTATCAGATATTGCTGCGAACAGAGGACATCCTAAAGCCATTCCCACAAAAACCATGGCACTGGAAAAGGATGCTTTTTCACTAGAAATATTATAAAGGTTCATCAAATAAGGGGTTCCCCATAATTCAGCAAAAGCTGAAATTGGAACGTACATCAGGCCGCCATAAATACCGATTAACCAGCTTTGTGGATTACGGACCACGGATTTAAGTCCTACCAAAAGTCCGTGGGATCCTGTATTTTGTGGCTCGCCTGAGGCTGAATCCTTTATAAGGAACCAACAGGTTGCAATAACGGCAATCCCGCCAGATGCTAAAATAAACATGGCTTCGCGCCATCCATAAAGCTCAATCAAATAGGCAAACGGGGCTCCACCAAATAACCCGCCTAAGGTTCCCATCATCATGGTGACACCGGCAATCATGGCAAATCGTTCAGGACGTAGCCAGACCGAGGCAACTTTCATTGTGCTCAAATAGGCACAGGCAGAACCTGCCCCCATTAAAAAACGAGCAGTTTTGGCCGCTTCAACAGAGGTCGCATACGAAAACATAAAACTGCCAATGGTACACAGGATGGCAGAAAATGTAATAACGCGACGTGGTCCTAGCCAGTCAACAATCACTCCACACGGAATTTGTAACGGTACATAAGCATAGTAATAATAAGAGGCAATCACCCCAATCATGGTTGAGGTCGCTCCAAAATCAAGAGCCATTTCTTGGGTCATCACGCTAGGAGAAACGCGAAGAACATATTCGTATAAATAGAACAGCGCAGCACAGCCCCAAACAACCCAGCCATAGCCCGCCCCGACGACAGGCTTTACGCTTGAGGTCACAGGGGAAAAGAGGGTAGTTTTAGACATGATCGTTCTCTATCTCTACATATTAAGTTAATTATTCTTGATTTATGACGCAAAATATAGGTGTTATGCAAGAATAAACTAATTAATTCAGGTGATGTTGTAATATTATTACAATAAATATTGATTTTCGTAATAATATTACTTTACCATCTCAATCCAATCATCTTCACTTAGGATAGTGACCCCTAGCTCTTGGGCTGATTTTGCTTTACTACCCGCGTCTGCGCCGACAATGACAAAGTCTGTCTTTTTAGAGACGGATCCTGCGACTTTTGCACCTAAGCGTTCTGCTGTTGCTTTAGCCTCGGCTCGACTCATTTTCTCAAGGGTACCTGTAAAGACAATGGTTTTACCAGATAAAGCTGTATCCTGACGGGATTCTAAGGTGAATTCAGGAATTGTTAGATAGGACTTTAAGTCATTGAGCAATTGAATATTATGAGGATCATGGAAAAAGGCGAGTAAATCTTGTGCCATACTTTGGCCGATACCATCAAGGCTTAATAGGTCTTGTAAGGCCTCGCTACCAATCACTTGCGCCTCTTGCATCGCCTGTATTAAGCGGTCAAAGGTGCCATAGTGTTTTGCCAAAAGCTTTGCACTGACGCTACCAATTTGGGGAATGCCAAGGGCATATATAAAGCGATCTAAGGAGATCGTCCGACGTTTGTCAATGGCATCAAACAAGTTCACAGCCGATTGAACGCCCCAACCTTCTTTGCGACGAAGGGGGATTAAGTTTTGCTGGTCCCGTTTTTCTAATGTAAAGATATCGACAGGTGTGCAGATAAGGCCGTCATCGTGGAAAGATTCAATATTTCGCGCCCCCAAACCTTCGATATCAAAGGCATCGCGGGATACAAAATGTTTGAGACGTTCAACGGCTTGGGCTGGGCATTGCAGACCATTGACGCAACGTCTGGCAACTTCGCCCGGAATTTGTGCAACATCACCGCCACAAGCCGGACAGGTTGTTGGGAAGATAAAGGGCTGTGATGTAGTTTGTCGTTTGTCGGTAATGACACGGACGACTTGCGGGATCACATCACCGGCTCTTTGAATGATGACATGGTCGCCAATTCGGGCATCTTTACGAGCAATCTCATCAGCATTATGAAGCGTTGCGCGTGACACAACAACGCCACCCACGGTGACGGGTTTTAAATGAGCAACTGGGGTTAGAACCCCTGTACGACCGACTTGTATGCCGATGTCTTCCAAGATGGTTTCTGCTTTTTCAGCTTCAAATTTATGAGCAAGGGCATAACGAGGGGTTCTGCCGACACTGCCTAGTCGTTTTTGCCAAGCAAGATTATTAATTTTATAAACAACCCCGTCAATGTCATAAGGTAATTCCGCACGTCTGGCATTGATGTCGGTATAAAAATCAAGGAGATCGGTTGCTGACTGGCAATGTTTGATTTCGGGAGCAACTGAAAACCCCCATTGTTTTAGCTTTTCAAGGCTATCTGAATGGGTAGCCACTTGATCGCCCGATAAGGTATCATAGTAATAAGCAAAAAAACTAAGAGGGCGTGCAGCTGTAACGGAAGGGTCGAGTTGACGGACAGAGCCTGCTGCTGCATTCCGAGGATTGGCAAATTCTGGCTCGCCCTCTTTTCGCCGCTGCTGGTTGAGTTCAAAGAAATCTGTGCGCGACATATATATTTCACCACGAATTTCAATGCTTTCAGGAATATTATTCCCTGATAACATTATAGGAACATCGCTTATAGTTTTGACATTTTCAGTAATGTCTTCGCCTTCGCTGCCATCTCCGCGGGTTGCAGCTAACTTTAGGCGTCCATTTTGATAATGAAGGGCAGCTGAGAGACCGTCAATCTTTGGTTCTGCAATGCAATCAATAGGTTCTTTGTTATCAAGGGAAAGAAAACGACGAACACGATCAAAGAAGTTGATTACATCCACAGATGTAAAAGCGTTCTCTAAGGATAACATGGGAACACGATGCTTGACCTTTTTAAATCCTTTTGCAACCGGTGCTCCGACACGTTTAGAGGGACTGTCTTCACGTCGTAAATCAGGGAAAAGTGCTTCGATTTGGCGGTTTCGAATAACGAGCGCATCGTAGTCAGCATCACTGATTTCAGGGTTGTCATCTTGGAAATAGCGTTGGTCATGATAAGCAATTGCTTTGGCAAGGCGCGCTAATTCATGGGTTGCTTGGTCCCGCGTTAGCTGATCAAGGGGAACAGATTCAAAGGAAGGGGAATTACCCAAACCGGGCAAGAAGGCTTCGGGCTGCTGCTCTGGCTTCATCGGTGATGACCTCTCCTGATAACATACGGGCTATTTCTTCGTGACGACGTGTCAAGGGTAATTGAACCACATTTGTCAAAACTTGGCTACCTTGATCTTCTTTGCTGACTTGAAAATGCTCATCGGCTGTGGCTGCTACCTGAGGGGAGTGAGTAATAGTCAAAACTTGAATATGTTCTGCAAGTTTTGCTAAACGTTGACCAATGGCAGCCGCAACCGCACCACCAACACCAATATCAATTTCATCAAAGATGATTGTTTGAATGGTGGAACCTGTTGCTAAAATAGCTTTCAGTGCAAGCATAAGACGGGCAAGTTCACCGCCTGAGGCTGCTTTTTCGAGCGCTTGCCAGTCTTGCCCTTTATTCATAGCGACTAAGAATGAAATTTTGTCAACACCTTGGTCTGACCAATTAGATTCATCTAAAGGCGATACCTCAATCATAAAGCGAGCATTCGGCAGTTTGAGGTCTGGCAGTTCAGCCATGACAGCTTGGGTTAGGTCATTGGCTTTTTGGGCTCTGAGATGGGTTAACTCTGCTGACGCTGTCGTAAATGATTTTTTAGCCGCATCCGTTGCGCGAGCCAGTTCAACAGCGCGAGCTTCTGCTTGATCGAGATCATCTAAATCTTGTTTGAGTTGCTGATAAAACTGAGGGAGATCTGTGGTCGTCACATTGTGTTTTTTGGCGATGGCTCGCAAGGCATGAAGACGGTCATCAATGCGTTGTAATTGTTGTGGTTGATCATCAATCTGATCAATGATTTCATCCAATTGAGCCAGAGCTTCAGTGGTCTCGCTAACAGCTTTTTCTAAGGCTTGAACGGCCTGATCGATGTGATCATTTTCACCCGCCGTAAAGCGTTGTAAAGTCCTGTGTGCTGTCTGCAAAGCTGATAGGGCGTCTGCTTGACTCAAGGCGCCATGGGCAATGCCAACAGATTCAAATACCTTGGCAATCCCGACAAGATCTTGGCGTTGAGTAATTAAGGTTTCTTCTTCTCCCTCTTCTGGGGATAAAGCTTCGATTTCTTTCAATTGATAGCGCAGAAAATCCTCATGCCGACGCAAATGATCGAGGCGTTCTTCGGCTTGAACTTGGTGTGTAAGTGCTACTTGCCAGTGGCGATAATTTTGTTTTACTTGGTCTTTGACTTCAGGTCGATCGACATAATTATCCAAAATACGGCGATGAGACGAGACATCCATCAAGCGATCGAATTGACCATGGATTTCAACGAGATTCTCCCCAAGTGTTTTCAAAAATGTAACAGTTACGGGTTGATCATTAACCAGACACTTTCCTTTGCCTGATGTTGTGAGCGTTCGCCGCACCAGAATGGTGTCTTGGCTAGGGATACCTTGATCTATTAACAAGGTTTGTGCCGGATGATCATGAGGGACTGAAAACTCAGCGGATAATAAGGCTTGATCAAATCCTTTGCGAATCAATGATATATCGCTTCGGTGTCCCATAATAATGCCTAAGGCATCTAACAAAATGGATTTACCCGCCCCCGTTTCACCCGTGAGGGCTGCCATACCAGACTTAAAAGACAACTCTAGCGAGTCAATGATCACAAAATTTTGAATCTTAAGAGTTGTTAGCATGGCAATACATACCTCTTTGTTTATATTTTTGGTTT
Organism: Candidatus Paracaedibacteraceae bacterium; assembly: GCA_019636055.1. Lineage (NCBI taxonomy): Bacteria > Pseudomonadati > Pseudomonadota > Alphaproteobacteria > Holosporales > Candidatus Paracaedibacteraceae > Candidatus Paracaedibacteraceae bacterium. Next base: position 201,693 of record JAHBYH010000002.1, on the reverse strand, counting down.
GATGGGTGTGGCCGGTTCTGCTGTAACCGTTTGTACTTTTTGAGCTTGTTTTCTCGGGAGAACAATTTTGGGGTTCTTGTCTGTTATTAAGGCATAAGTGTCTGCGTACCAAGGGCTACCGGGGAAGTTATGGCCAAGGACAGCGGCTGTTTGCTGGGCTTGATCGGGCAGACCCAAGGCAAGGTAACATTCAACCATGCGATGGAGCGCTTCAGGGACATGAGAGGTAGTTTGGAATTGATCCACCACAACTTTAAAACGATTAACGGCTGCTAAATAGGATCGTTGGCGCAAATAATAACGGCCAACATCCATTTCTTTACCTGCCAAGTGATCACGGAGTAAATCGAGTTTAAATTTAGCATCACGAGCATAAGGGCTATCCGGAAATCGGTTTAGGACTTCACGGAAGGCGTCTTCTGCTTTTTGAGTGACGGTTTGATCCCGATGGACGGTTGGAATTTGTTCATAGTTGCACAAACCAACCATATAATAAGCATACGGAACGCTGTCATGTCCCGGATGGAGTTGAATGAAAACGTTGAAATTCTCAATGGCTTCGGTATATTTTTTAGCTTCATAATAGCAATAAGCTGACATGAGTTGAGCTTTGAGGGACCATTCTGAATAAGGATGTTGGCGTTCAACTTCGGCAAAGGTTTTTGCAGCTTGGCCGTAACTACCGTTATCCATTTGGTCTTTGGCGTTGTTATAAAGTTTTTCAACAGGCATTTGTGCCAAGAGTATTTCATCATTATCTGAACATGAGACCAAAAAGCTGGAAAGGAGGGCCAAACATGTAAGTTTGCGTTGGATAATAGTCATTTTTATTTGTCCTTAAACAGAAGTCATTAATTAACCCAAGTTTAACCGAATCACTTGATTATTCGCAAGGTTGATGTTTTTCTAGAATAAAATGACGAATTTTGTTAATTTTTTGAAAACTATAACCTATCATAACCTAATAAATGAGAGCCAACAACCTTGGTTAATGTAACATGAACAAGATTTTAATTATTTGTATTTGTTTAATTGTTAATGCGATTTCACAAGAACTAATAGTAAGCGAGGATCTGGATTTGTACGGGACAGGGCAATTAACAAGAGTTACTTTGCCCTATCCCTATTTACCACTTGAATACGAGCAGAAACTTCAGTCATCTAAATTATTTTTGAGTCAGGGGTTATGGTCTTATACGAGGCCAGATAAGGTTATTTTGACAGGAACATTATCACCATGTGTGGCTCTTATTGCTAAATATCAGGCTGTAGATCAAGAGGTTAAGGCTCTTGTAGCCCATTTAGATTTCTTGGCTGATCTTAGCTCCTTGTACGATCCTATCCGTCAGTTGGCTGGAGGGGTAGACTTTGAGGCGTCAGCTTTAACAATTGATTTATTGACGACAACGTGTGAAAGCTATGAAACAAAGATACCTGATTACGAATGCCACACTTGGAAAACTTTGCATGGCGAGCGATCTCAACTAGAGCATCTGAAATTTCTAAAAGATGGTTTGTGTAATCATTTTAAGCTTAAGCGGACAAAAGTAAGAGCGCGAAAGTTTAATCCATTTAAAAAAATTCAATCCTATGGCCAGTATATTGGGGTTGGCGCCCAGTTGGCAATTACGTCAACAGGCGATGTTTATGTGGTTAGTCATTTTAGATATGATCCATTTATGGTTAAGAGTGACTTTCTATCAATAGTGCATCCCAATGATTTTTTTGCAAAAGAAATTGAAAAAATAACGCCTATGGCTATGGTTGTGACGCATTTGCGACTTAATGAGGAGCAAAGAAAAATACCGTACTCCTCGTATCATACATTATATGGATCTGTGGCTTTGATGAGCTGTTCTGATTTTGTTGATAAATATGAGGCAAGGAAGCATTTAAGACGCCAAGTCATCTAAGTGTTCATGAATATGCTTTGGTTTTTTGTGGGTTGGCCAAGGATGCGATACGTCGCCCAAGTGGAGATGAACGTCTTGAGTCTCTAATCGAACTTCAGGGCCACCTGAAAAAACTAAATGGAGAGCCCCTTCATTTTCACCATGGATTGTGAGCAGGTTATGATCTTCGTGGGGACTATTAGGATCAAATCCTTTGTGGAGAACTTTATCAATATTATGAATTTCAAGGCCTGAATGGACACGATGATAAAGAGGGGTACCATCTTGATCTTGGGCTTCGTGTTCCCAGCAAAATCGATTGGCAAGAGCACGAAATATTTTTGTTTCGGGATCATATTCCATAGACATGAACGGGATGAGAGCATCCTGAAGGTGACTTGCCAAAACTTGAAGATCTTCAAGGTCTTTTGCGATTAATTTCAATGGTTTCATTGTATGGGTGTCCATGGCCGTACTCCACCTTTATAATACTAGTCTTATTTAGATTATCATCAATAGAAATAATAGGCTATACGTTAATTTTTATGATTTGATCAGTTGATAAGATGTTCTATTTTTATGGATATAAAAAAACCCGGGATATTTCCCAGGTTTTTCTGAATCGTCTTCTAAGATTAGAAGCTGATTTTTGAACCGATGATGAACACGGCTGCTTGGTTCTTTGCATTTGAACCTGAGTTTGCATTAACGCGACCAAAGGCGTTGTTAAAGCTTTGTTCCATAGTTTGTGCAACTGCATTTGACTTTGTGCGAATAAAGTCAACTTCACCAAAGAATTTCAAACCAGCAACAGGAACAACGTCACCTGTCAAGCTCCAGACATCAGTCTTAGCTTTACGGACAGCGTCTGTTTCACGTTCCATATGTTGGTAAGAAGCTGCAAACTTATAAGCGCCCATTGTGTAACCAACGCCAGCATTCCATGCTTGACCGGAATCACCTTGGTGTAGATTGCCAGAGTTCGCATCACCAGCAGCACCAGCGACGAGGTTGGTTCCAAAATATGTTGTTCTGCGGAAATTACGTGAGTGACCGTTGTCTAACCAACCACCACCAACTTGAACAAGGTGACCATTGGATAGGCGGTAAGCAACAATTGTACCCAACTGATAAGCTGATGTATTGCGCAGACGGATTTTGCCGCCAAATTGAGATACGCGATCATCTACCCGTGCGTATGGTCCGCCATTAGGGGAAAGAGTGTTAGATAGGTAAGAGATATCTGTCAAATACGTACCATTCAAGTTGAAGCCCCAGTTGCCAACTTCTTTTTTGAAGGATAAACCAAATGCCCAGCTACGAACGCCATAGGCATCGACATTGCCTGGAAGGGCAGGGAAGAAATTGCGGTTACCCGGAACGTTGCCATTTCCTTGGATAGAATTGTTATCCAACTTAGCATCACCTAAGTGAGATGTTTGTGGTGTGTAAGCAACACCAAAACGGAAGTTCCAAAGTTCAGGTGTATAATAGACTAATTTTGTTGCATAACCGGTATCACCGATGTTGTCGTTACCGCGTAGAGCGAATGATGAGAAGTTATAAACATTTTTATAACCACCATCGAATGCACCGGCGCCACCAACGATTGCACCAGCATCTTCGATCATGGCGTCTTCTGGGCCAACAACGTTACCGAATTGGAATGTACCAGCTTTTGTATTGAATTCAATGTAGTTTTGAGCAATTGTCGGACTAACGTTTGAGTTAGCTTGCATGTTGATTTTATACTTGTATTCAATACCAGAAGCTGTACGACCAGCAACCAAGAAGAACAAGTCAGAAATATCGTTTGAGAAGTGGTGAGCACGTGACTTGCCATTGTTTTTAACCTTTTGGTTAACAGCATAAGCATTCATAATTGTGTTGCCACTAATCTTTAATGTAGGAGCAACAGCTTCAGCCATTGCGGATGTGCTAAGCGCGGCAATCGCCATAGCGCTAAGTACTAGCTTTTTCATAAGAACCCTCCGAATTTACATTTTAGGGAGCCCACACGGAGCCCAACTAAGAACAGTTTCTTATAAAGTAAATGACTTTTTCAACAGATTAGAGAAATTTTTTTGATAGTTTATGTGGATTGTTGTTTAAAAATCACACACATTAGAAGTCTTAAAAAATAATTAAGAAAATTAATTTCGTTTATTTGATTTGAGAGCGCCGTTGCGTACTGCGATAGTGGGGGCTATTAAGCCTTTTTTAATTTTCATTTCATGGATCAGTGTTTCGAGATAATCTTCTTGTCCTTTAGGTGTTGATATTGTTTTTTGGCTATTGTTTAAGAGGATGCGTATCATGTACATAAAGTTATTTTTGATATCGTGTTCATCCAGAGCCATTGTTTGGACGGGGATAAAAGGGGGTTTTTGTTTTGCGGGTGTTTTGTTTTCTGTTGATGTTTTCTGTATTAAGGATGTTTGAAACATATCTACTTGTTCGTAAGGCGTGTTTTTAGACATGAAATTTATCCAGAAGGAGGTGGTGGTGCCTGCTGCCAGACTCGAACTGGCACGCCCAAAGAGCGACAGATTTTAAGTCTGTTGTGTCTACCGATTTCACCAAGCAGGCATAAATACACAATAGTAAATTATTTTTTCTTAAGCAAGAAAATCTTGATGTCTTAGAAGATTATTTACTAAAAATATGATATGGTTGATCAAACAGTATAAGAGATGGTTCTGGTGTGACAATTAACTTTGATAAGATATCGATTCATAAATGTATGATTTTTCATTGTCTTGTTAATGAGGGGGCTCCTGCTGTTGTTGCTCGCAAGTTAAAGTTACCTGCTTTTAAAATTCACAACGATATTAATTCGATTGAAAAATTTCTTGGTGAACCCTTGATCTTGCGTAATCAAAATAGAATTACGTTAACCGAAGCAGGGCAGAGTTTTGCTGAATTTTGTAGAATTGTCGTAGAATCTTTGCCTCTTGTAAGTCAGTCAACCCAAACTCCTCAAGAGTTAAAAATTGCAACAACTCACGGTATTGCTGAAAATGAACTTCCGATAATTTTGAGTGAATTTTATGAGGAGTATCCCGATATTAAAGTGACTGTGTTTGCAGGAGCTGAATATTTGGATTTTACAAATCCGATTATTGATGCGGTTATTGGTGATTTCTTGGTTAATCGTGCTGATTTGACACAGACACAACTAAATTCAACGCGTATTGTATTCGCGGCTACTCGTGAATATATCAACCGCCATGGTGTTCCTAAAACATTAGAAGATCTGAAGTCGCATAACTTACTTGTGCCCTTAGGGTATAAGATTGAGCCGAGAAGGTTTTTTGATTCGATTGAGCCATGCTATCAGTCTAACATGTTGAAATCGGTTTGCAAAATGGCATTGCTGCACAGGGGAGTTATTGCTATACCAAAAACACGCTTGCAATCTGATGAAAATTTATCTAGAAATTTAATTGTAGTCAACGAAAATTCAGATTCATCGGAAATTAGAACATTCTTTATTACACGGAGAATTTCTTCTAAAGCAGGTGTTTTGAATCGGTTAGGTGAAATTACAAAGAAAAACTTAGGAAGAGATTAACATGAAACATCGTAACAAGAAGGCAAACATTGTAACTATTTATTTTTCCCCATTGTTTGCATAAAACAAAACCCGGGGTTATCCCGGGTTTTATCGGGGTTATCCCGGGTTTTATATAGTCTATTTTCTTGACACCCTCATGGTGATCAGGCATAACTATTATAATGTGGGCCTGTAGTTCAGTTGGTTAGAACCCTCCGCTCATAACGGAGTTGTCGCAGGTTCGAGTCCTGCCGGGCCCACCATAAAATAATTTCTTTCCCTAATAAAGCTCTTGTGATAATTCTTCTCGAAAGATTGAGCGTGCTTTTTTGTTTTTGTGTTTTGCGCATTCTGACTCATTGTCATCTGTATCGGAATCTAGGCTAAAATGCAGAGATTTTGATTTGAAGGGCGATGCTGGAAATAATTGTTTCGCTAGTCTTTGACGCCCGTTTCTTCTCTCTTGTGCAAATTCGCTTCTATCGATTTTTGATGGGCCGTGATAGGTATGAACACCTGGTAACCTATGAATATCAGCAGGAAGCATGACGATATATGTTTTGTGATTGATTTGACCGAGATGATGCATGTGACATCTATACTCTGTGCCTGTGCGTGGATCAATCCAAATAGCGGATTCCCCTTTGGATAGACGGTGTATATTATTTTTGCGACGGGGTGTTCCTTTGACGGGAGTTAGTCCCGGTGCATAGAGATGCGTATTCTCTGAACTGTCAAATGTGATTTGTCTATATATATCTTCTGGATTATACCCCATAGGAAAAGATTCTAAGAAGATATTACGATGCTCTTCTGGTGTTTTGGGTTTGTATTTTTTGATATTATCAATCCACATTTGAAGATGCCTTATGTATAAGACAGAGCGACTATTTACTGGAATGGTTGTAATTGATGGATCGAGTGTTATATTTTCCAATATGCCTGATCCACTTTCCCCACTATCCGATTCGTCTGAGCCGTATGACCCCATTGATAAGGTTTCTGATGATTCGCTTGAAAAACCTGAGCTTAGCCATTCATCATCTTGTGATGCTATAGGAGATTCATCGCCAGGAGAAAACTCTTGATCTTGGGTGTATTTTGTTGTATATTGTCTAAAAATTGCCATACCTTTTTCAGGATTTGGCGGAAAATTTTCGGCGCATTTTGCGCCAATTCCGCCAAATTTAAAGAAAAAGGATGCAATAAGACATGGATAAGCGACATGCTTAGCCATTACTGCCTCCATTCTTATATTCCACAACCTTAAAATGGGGGCAGTCTCATAATAAATCAAGCTGTAAATAATAAAAAATGTGTTTTTTTATTGTTGACTTTTTCTTTATGAGTTTAAATTGATGAATTTTAACGGTTTGGCGAAAATAAGCTTGACCTTTTTGTGGAAACACTTCAAATAAATAGTATAAAGGTTTATTTAGGATTTTTTATGTCTAAGGAAGATTTAATTGAATTTAATGGCACGGTAACTGAACTTTTGCCAAATGCAATGTTTCGTGTCAAATTAGAAAATGACCATGTTATTCTGGCTCATACCTCAGGTCGTATGCGCAAGAATAGGATTCGTGTTTTAGTCGGGGACAAAGTTGTTGTGGAAATGACACCCTATGACTTAACCAAAGGTCGCATTATTTTCCGTCAAAAATAAGATGAGGCGAATTGCACTTCTAAGCCGCTGTGGAGATATAATCCGAGCGGCTATTTTGCATAACGGATCTCTTGTCTATCTCGATGGGGACGACCTTAGGCGCCCCTATAAGTTAGGAACGGTTTACCAAGGCAAAGTTAATCATATTGAGCGGGGGCAGTGCTGGATTGATTTGAATCCGGGTATAGGGCTGTTATCATTCGATAAAAAATATCCGCCTGTGACGGTTGGTCAGACTATTCCTGTTCGAATTAGTCGAGAAGCATTTTATGATATCGGACAAAAGATTTTTAAATCTCCCTTGCTTTCAAGAGACAGGCAGCAACCGGAACCATCAATATTAGCGCTTATTCCGGATCTGAATATTGTGGATGAACTAACTATCGATGATGCAGAAATTATGGCAGCGATAAAACCTGAGGTGATATCAACTTATTCTCAGATCAAACTCAGCCTTAGCCATAAAAATTTATTTAAAGAGTATGGTTTAGAAGAAAACTGGGATGATTTGCTTGCTCCTAAGGTTATTCGTGATAATTTTAATTTTACAATTGAAGAAACATCTGCTTGTACTGTGATCGATGTTAACGGAGTAGGGTATATTCGATCTATTAACGAAAAAGCCGCCCAAGCATGTGCTCAGCAAATTTATTGGCGTCATTTAAGTGGTGCGATTATGGTCGAGTTTATCAATCATGCCAAAGACCAGCGGCCAGAGTTGATAAAACTGATAAAGTCTATTCTGCCGTCAACCTATACAATTCACGGGTTTTCAAAGTTAGGTTTTCTCGAGATTAGTTCTCCCCGAACAACGGCACCCCTCTCTCACAGATTTATAAAAAAAGAGGCCTAATGGCTCTCTTCTTTAATTTATCAGATTTGGCTTTACCAAAGACCAACGGTTTTCCACCAGACGCCACCAATACCAAACCATATGGCAATGTTGACGACACTGATCATAAAACCAAGACGCCACCAAGTGCCAATATCAATATAGCCAGATCCAAAAAAGATGGCGGATGCACTGGCGCCGTAGTGGGTCATACTTGAAAATAGGCTTGAGCAGAACCCAAGAGATAGGGCCGCAACTAAGGGTGGTGTGCCAACTGAAACGGCAACAGCCAAGAATGCTGCATACATAGCACTGACGTGGGATGTATTACTGGCAAAGAAGTAGTGGCTGTAGAAGTATATGAGGATAAGGACAGCAAAAGCCTGCATCCAATCCATCCCTGACACAAGGGTGCTGACCATGCTAGAAAACCAAGCAACAACACCATAAATTTGTAGGTATTTGGCCATCGTTACAAGGATAGCAAACCAAATCATGGTGTGCCATGCTTCCTTTTCATGCAAGACATCATCCCATGTCAGGATTTTTGTTGCTAGAAGTAAGCACAGGCCAAGAAGGGCTGTTGTTGTCGCACCAATGCCATAGGCTTCCCCAAAGATCCACAGGCCTAACATTAAGGCAAAAACACCTGTCATGATCCATTCAGCTTGACTCATAGAGCCCATTTCAGCGAGCTTTTGTCGTGCTAAGTCCGGGGCATGACCAAAGCGTTTTTGGGATGGTGGAAATACCCAGTAAAAGAATAAGGGAAGGAATAGCAATGCACATAATCCCGGAACAGATGCTGCAATCGCCCAATTACCCCAAGTGATTTCGATCCCTTGTGTTGCTGCAAAGGATTGGCACATTGGGTTGGCTGCCATAGCAGTTAAGAACATGGCGCTGGTGATTAGATTCCCGTTATAGGCAACTTTATGAAGATAGGCACCGATTTTTCTGCGGGTCGATTCATTAGGGTGGCTGCCCATGGATTCAGATATGGCTGAAACAACAGGGTACATGATGCCGCCAGCACGGGCAGCACTGCTCGGAATGAAAGGAGCAATAAAGAGTTCTGTTGCAACAATACTGTATCCCATACCGAGGGCACTCTTGCCAAACCATTCGACGAATTTATAAGCGATTCGAATGCCGAGTTTTGTCTTGATAAAACCACGAGCAATAAAAAATACATAAATAACAAGCCAGATGACACTATCGCTGTAACCACTTAGAGCTTCAGGTTGTAATTTCATTGTACCGGTTAGAACCGTAACGGCTAAACCAATTAAGGCAACGGCTCCCATCGGTAAGGGTTTAAAAATAAGGCCTGTAATTGTTGCAACAAAAATTGCAAACAGATGCCAGCCTTGTGGATCCATACCTGCTGGGACGGGAGAAAAATAAATGCCAGCCCCAACTAAGAATGGAATTAGAAAACTAAGTGCCTGAGACATAGTGAATTCCTTAATACAAAATATTACTTTCTACGGATAGCAGAAATAACGCAGTTTTTCTAGAATATTTGTTTGTATCGTGAAGCTATCGTTGTTCCCTTCGTTTTTGAGACAAGGAACAAGGGCTGAAATATGCTGTTAGTCCATAAGTAATAATGTGACACTGTTGGGGCGTCAAATGGAACGATTATGTGGAATGAATATTAGAAAGGAGGTAAAAATACCTCCGTTTCAAAATCGTTATTTAGCGCTACCGGGTGATAAAATCATTAAGATCTGACGCCCTTCAAGCTTAGGCGCTTGATCCACTTTAGCAATGTCAGAGACGCTTTCTTTGACGCGGTTAATAATTTCCATGCCCAATTCTTGATGGGTAATTTCGCGGCCCCGAAAACGGATAGCCACCTTAACTTTGTTACCTTCATTTAAGAATCGAAGAACGGCTTTCAATTTAACTTGGAAGTCATTTTCATCAATAACTGGTCGCATCTGAATTTCTTTGACTTCAACGACCTTTTGATTTTTCTTAGCTTCAGCTTTCTTTTTTTGCAGTTCATACTTGTATTTGCCATAATCAAGAACTTTACAAACCGGAGGTTCTGCATTAGGCGATACTTCAACAAGGTCTAACCCGGATTCTGCTGCAATTTTTAGGGCTTCTTGTCGGTTGACAACACCGATCATTTCGCCATCTGCACCGACGAGACGAACTTCTTTAGCTGTAATTTCTTGATTAACACGTGGGCCATCTTTTGGTGCTGGCGCGTTATTATTAAAACGAGATATGCGACTTCTCCATGCAAAATACCTGAATTATTACAGTTTCACTCTACACTACTTTTTCTCTGAGAACTACAATTTTCGCATCAAGGAATTATTTTTTAATACATTTAACCTCCTTTTCATGTGGATTGACTTCATGTATTTTAGAGTATGGAGGATCATTATGTTGGTTCAATGCCCAAGTTGTAAACATTTGTTTGATTTGCCTGAGGCAAGTTTTTCAGCATCTAAATTCAGATGCAGTTCTTGCAAAGCTGTATGGGTGAATGACCATAAATTAGAAATTCATCAAGAAAAAGAACCTAAAACAACGGCTGATTGGATTTTGCTCTGGTCTGTCTTGGGGTTGGTTGCTGTTGCTTTGTATGCTGATTTCCCAAGAGTTTCGCTGTTTCTTAATAACCTGAAAACAAGTTTGTATCGGGGTAACGAAGACCCCTTTTATTTGAATAAAATCACAGAGGATGATGACGATCGCCGGCGACCCATGTCGGTCAATAAGGATGAAGTTCCTCAATCCTTTAATTTAACTGAAGATAGTGATGACCCTTATGCTTAGAGCATGTTTTCGGGGATCACATATTTAGCGAATTCTTTGCGGTCTAAGAGTCCTAATGATTCTGCTGCATCTGCGAGGGTGATATCATCATGGAGTGCTTTTTTGGCAACTTTTGCGGCATTATCATAGCCAATAACAGGGTTTAATGCGGTAACCAGCATAAGGGATTTGTCAAGATTTTGCTGGAGTTTCACCGTATTAGCTTTGATGCCAACAAGGCAATGTTCAACAAAACTATGGCAGCTATCAGCTAAAAGTTGAATCGAGTGTAAAACATTGGCGGCAATGACGGGTTTGAATACGTTGAGTTCAAAATGTCCTTGGCTCCCAGCGACGGTTACAGCGACATGGTTCCCCATAACTTGGCAGCATACCATGGTCATGGCCTCGGCTTGGGTTGGATTAACTTTACCCGGCATGATGGATGATCCAGGCTCATTTTCAGGAAGCTCTATCTCACCAAGTCCGCAGCGAGGGCCTGACCCCAGCCAGCGGATGTCATTGGCAATTTTCATGCAAGCTGTAGCTAGGACGTTCAATGTCCCTGAAAAATGAACAAGAGCATCGTGACAAGCTAATGCTTCAAATTTGTTGTCGGCACTTCTAAAGGGTAATTTCGTTGTTGTGGCTACTTCTTGTGCAAATGTTTCCGGAAATCCTTTGGGGCAGTTGATGCCTGTGCCAACGGCTGTACCGCCTTGGGCGAGGGCATACACGCCGTCTAGTGCTTGCTCTATGCGCATGAGTGCGTATTTGATTTGAGCTGCATAGCCTGAAAATTCTTGCCCCAGTGTAACGGGAGTGGCGTCTTGTAAGTGAGTGCGCCCAACTTTAATAAGTTTGGTAAACTCGTGTGATTTTTTTTCAAGAGCCTGGTGAAAAATTTTGAGGGTTGGCAACAAGTTCTGGGTGGTTTCCATGGCAACAGCAATGTGCATGACTGTTGGGAATGTATCGTTTGAAGATTGACCGTAATTTACATGGTCATTAGGATGAACGGGTTTTTTTTGACCAATAGGCTGTCCTAATATCTCGCATGCTCGGTTTGCAATGACTTCATTCGCGTTCATATTGGATTGGGTGCCTGACCCGGTTTGCCAGACAACCAAGGGGAAATGATCATCCCATTTTCCGTCAATGACTTCTTGAGCAGCTTGGATAATTGCTTGGGCAAGAGATCCATCCAGTTTCCCCAGTTTTTGATTGGTTGCTGCGGCACACTGTTTTTGAATGCCAAGGGCACGAACAATAGCAATCGGCATTTTTTGTCCGCCAATTTTGAAATTATTCCTAGACCGTTCGGTTTGTGCACCCCAATACATTCCGTCTGGAATTTGGATTTCTCCCATGGAATCAGTTTCAATACGCATTATTTATCCTTCAATAACAACCAAACTTTGGTTTAATTGTAATTGATTTACAAGGAATAACAAGGGGGGGATAATTTATAAATGGTGGGCGCTAAAGGACTCGAACCTTTGACCCGCTGATTAAGAGTCAGCTGCTCTACCAACTGAGCTAAGCGCCCTCATGTATATGAGATAGTTCTTTCTATCAAATTTAAGTGGGGTGTGTCCAGAAAAAAAGTGCGAATGGTATCATAAATCAACTTTCCGTTTAAAGCTAGGTTGAAATTAAATGATTATTTTTAAAATAATCCATTAAATACAACGATTTTATATTGACTTAAGTCAAACAAAAAAATATATTTACGCTGTATAACGAAGTGTATGATAGTGCTGCGGTGTTGGACCACGGCCCTGTCCGCATTTCTATTTGTGTAATAAATTAACGGTCTATAAGTTAACGACTATACAGAATAAAGATTTGAACGAATAATATCTGTGTATCGTGGAACTTCCCTTAAAGAAGTTGGCTTATTTATTGTTAATCAACAAAAGGATTTAACCATGTCACAAGCTAAAGAAGCTGTGAAACAACCAGAGTTTACTGGCCTGCGCGCCATTTTCTGGCCGATTCACAACTACGAAATCAAAAAGTTCCTTCCTATGGGGCTTATGATGTTCTGTATTTTGTTTAACTATACAGTTTTACGCGATACAAAGGACGCTCTTGTTGTTAATGCACCAGGTTCCGGTGCCGAGGCTTTGGCCTTTATTAAATTGGCGGGTACAACACCTGCGGCAATTTTGTTCATGATTGCTTATGCGAAATTGTCTAACGTTCTTAGCCGTCAAGGCTTGTTTTATGCTGCATTGTTACCATTCTTGGTGTTCTTTGGTGCATTTGCTCTGTTCATCTACCCGAATCGTGAAGCACTGCACATGACAGAACAAGCAATTAAAGACGCAAAGGATTTGTATCCGGCGCTGGCATGGTTTGTTCCTGTTATTGGTAACTGGAGTTACAGCTTATTCTATATTCTATCCGAACTTTGGGGGAGTGCTGTTATTTCCTTGTTGTTCTGGCAGTTTGCGAACGAAATCACACGTGTTGCTGAAGCAAAGCGTTTCTACGGTATGTTCGGCTTGATTGGTAACTTTGGTTTGATCTTGTCCGGTTATACAGTTTATTTCTTCTCAAAGAATCGTGGTAACCTTCCTGAAGGCGTTGATGCTTGGGGTTGGACATTGAACTATTTGATGGCATTCGTTGTTATTGCTGGTTTGATTGTTGTTGCGATCTACTCTTGGATGAACAAGTCTGTTTTGACAGACCCACGTTACTATGATGGTTCCGAGTCTGCAAAAGGCGGAAAAAAGAAAGACAAACCAAAACTATCTTTGAGCGAAAGCTTTATGTACCTCGTAAAGTCTCCGTATTTGGGTATGATTGCCATGATTGTTTTGGCTTATGGTGTATCCATTAACGTTGTTGAAGGTGTTTGGAAAGGTCAAATTAAGATCGCATTCCATGGCGACAACAATGCTTATAACGCATTCATGGGTCAATTCTCTGCTACAACAGGGGCAATCACTGTCTTGTTGATGGTTGCTGGTAACAACATTCTTCGTCGTTTCAGCTGGCTATCTGCTGCGATGATTACACCAATCATGATCTTAATCACAAGCTTAATTTTCTTTGGCGTGATTATGTATTCTGAAAGCGTTGGAAACCCAGAATATGCTGTTGCTGGTACAACAATGGTTATGGTTGCTGTTATGACTGGGTTCGTTCAAAACGTTCTATCTAAAGCAACAAAATACTCATTGTTCGACCCAACAAAAGAAATGGCATACATTCCATTAGATCAAGAGCTAAAAGTTAAAGGTAAAGCCGCTGTTGACGTTATCGGTGGTCGTGCTGGTAAGTCCGGTGGTGCATTTATCCAAGCTTCCTTGCTCAGTATCTTTGCAGGTCAAACATTGGCAAGCTTGTCTCATATCTTAGCGGTTATTACCATTGTCGTTGTTGCGCTTTGGTTGGTTTCTGTGTTGTCCTTGTCTAAGCGTTTTAAAGCGTTGACAGAACAACGTGAAGCAGAAGCGAAAACATCCGCTCAGTAATAAAATTACTCAAAAGATCTGATTTTTGAAAGGATTGCGTTAAGCAATCCTTTTTTTATTGCAATAATATTGTCACTTGGTCTAGATATGGTCTAAACTAAATTTAACATGTGTAATTATAAAGGATTGATAGATGAGTAGATCCCTAGTGAAAACCGTAACAGCGAGCCTTGTTGGTAACCTGTTTGAGTGGTATGATTTTGCCTTGTTTGGTTATTTCGCGCCCATTATCGGAAAATTATTTTTCCCATCTGATAACAAATCCGTTGAGTTGATCGCAGCTTTTGGTGCCTTTGCCGCCGGATATCTTATTCGCCCGTTGGGCGGGATGATTTTTGGGCACATCGGGGATCGTATGGGGCGTAAAAAGGCCATGGTCTTGTCTATCTTGTTAATGGCCGTTCCTACGGCCTTGATTGGTGTTTTGCCCACCTATGCTGAAATTGGGATTTGGGCTCCGATATTGCTTATGTCAATCCGTATGCTCCAAGGAATTTCCATGGGCGGGAATTATGGTGGTTCGATTACATTTACAACAGAACATACAGATGCGTCTCGCCGAGGTTTGATCGGTAGTTTCGCCATTACCAGTTGTTTGGTTGGGATTATGGCGGGATCAGGGGCCGCTGCTCTATCAAGCAATATTTTCTCCGAAGCTGATTTGATGGCTTGGGGATGGAGAATTCCATTCTTATTTGGTATTTTAATTTGTCTTGTTGGGTTTTACATTCGTCGTAATGTTCCTGAATCACCTGAATATATCATTGCTCAGGAATCTGGAGAGTTGAAACAGAACCCTGTGAAAGAGGTCTTTACACAGCATGGCCGAACCCTTGCTAAGGTTGTTATGGCTGTTATGCTTCATGATTTAAGTTTCTATATTTTGCTGGTTTATATGGCAACACACCTCAGCACACAACTTGGGTTATCTCAGGGGATGGCACTAACAATCAATACCATTAGCTTATTGGTCGTTAGTGTTTTCACGGTTATCTCAGCTTGGTTGTCTGATAGAATTGGTCGTAAGGCTGTTCTCGGGGGTGCTGCGTTTTTGTTTGTTATTGGAACGATTCCGTTGCTTGGTATTGTGAACACATCAAATGATCCAATGATTATTTTGGCGGCGCAAATGCTTCTTGCTATTGCTGTGGGTGGTTATTTTGGCCCACTGCCAGCATTGATGGTTGAGTCCTATCCGACAGCTGTTCGTTTTTCTGCTGTCACAATCACAACCAATATCAGTGGTCCGCTTTTTGGTGGAACAGCACCGATGGTTGTCACCTACTTAATCGAAAAAACAGGAAGCAACATGATTCCGGCTTATTATCTGACAATTGGTGCTTTTGTTGCTCTGATTGTTTTGAGAAGTATTAAAAATCAAGAGCACTTGGAGTCTCCGCATCAAGAAGGCATGCAAGCTGCTGCTTAAATTTTTTGTTGATCTTGTAAAAACCCCTTCTTGAGAGGGGGTTTTTTATTAAGAGAGTACAGCTATCCTTTTACTTTGCTAGAATTAATGGTAAATTTTAGTAAGGGACATGGAATAAAGCTGATACCGTGACGTCAATTTCGCAAGACAAATTCTTAAGTTATTATCACAGGGAACTGAGCTATTTACGCAATGCAGGTCAGGTCTTTGCGGCTCAGCACCCCAAAATTGCTCGGCGATTACAACTATCAGAATCAGAATCGCCCGATCCACATACGGAACGACTGCTTGAATCCTTTGCGTTTTTATCAGCACGTTTGAGTCAAGAAATTGATGATCGTGTTCCGCAAATCGCTTCGGCATTATTATCTGTGCTATACCCCCATTTAATTGCACCCATACCAAGTATGGCTATTGCCCAATTTGTTGTCGATCCGGGCAAAGGCAAATTGACAAGCGGGTTTGATATAGCAAAGCACACGCCTGTTCAGTCTTTTGCTGAAGAAGGGCTGGCTTGTCGATTTAGGACCGCTTATCCGGTTACATTGTGGCCTATTGGTATTAATGCGGCAGAATTTGTGCAGCCGTTGGACTACACTTTTCATGAAGCAAAAAAGCATCAATGGTATTTAAGACTCAAATTGTCGTGCCAAGGGTTAGATTTTGCAGATTTGGATTTGCAGACATTACGATTTTATATTAACGGGGATGAGGCGTTAAGTTTCCTTCTCTATGAAATTATCTTTGCACAAAGTCAAATACAGGCTTATGTCTCAACGCCTGATAAAGTTGCTCGCCCCCTAAAAGCAAGGTCGATAAGACCTGTCGGTTTTCAAGAGAGCGAATCTATTTTACCAGCTCCTGATCATTCACAGCCAGCCTATCAAGTGTTGCATGAATACTTTCATTTCCCAAAAAAATATTTGTTTTTTGATGTGATGAATTTAGATTTATCATCAGCAGAAAATGAGATTGAATTACTAATTGGGGTTGATGATAAACAAGCTTTGGATAAAATGACTATTGGCCCTGATAATTTTAAATTGGGTTGCACGCCAATTGTTAATTTATTTCCTAAAATTACCGATCCTTTGAAACTCGATCATCACAAATTTGAATATCGACTTGTTCCGGATCAGCGACGAGAAAGAACAACGGAAATTTATTCGATTGAAAAGGTCTTGGCAGGCGTTGTTGGATCTGCTGATACAAATACGATTTACCCTTATTATTCTTTTACGCACGAAGCAAGAGCTGATAACCCAGACCAGTTCTGGATCCATCGGCGTCTGCCATCAGAGCGGCGAGATATTCCAGGAAGTGATATTTATTTGCGATTCGTCGATTTAAACTTTAACCCAAATGTCCCGCCGACAGAGACGATTTACGCGCAAACACTCTGTACGAACCGATTTCTGGCTGAACAAATCCCTGCTGGTGGCCTTTTGCAGTTGGAGGACAAGGCTCCTGTTAGCAAAATTCATTGCCTGACTAAGCCAACAACACAAATATATAGTCCGGATGATGGCGAAACGATGTGGCGTTTGATATCGATGCTTTCTGTTAATCATCTCAGTATTAGTGCGGGAGCCACGTCTTTGAAGGCTTTGAAAGAAACCTTAACCTTGTACGCGCGGACAGCTGGAAATTTCCATCATAACGAAATTGATGCCTTAGTCGGTATTGATACACAACCAATTGCTCGTCGGTTAAGCGCTGAA
Organism: Candidatus Paracaedibacteraceae bacterium; assembly: GCA_019636055.1. Classification (NCBI taxonomy): domain Bacteria; kingdom Pseudomonadati; phylum Pseudomonadota; class Alphaproteobacteria; order Holosporales; family Candidatus Paracaedibacteraceae; species Candidatus Paracaedibacteraceae bacterium. Next base: position 184,331 of record JAHBYH010000002.1, on the reverse strand, counting down.
GCTTGGAAAGGGTTTGTTAGCGGCCTTAAAGTTACGTTAACGGTCAATGAGCGGGCTTATACAGGGGAAAGTGTCTTTTTGCTTTCTAGTGTTCTACGAACGTTTTTTGCTTTGCAAACATCAATCAATTCTTTTGTGCAACTACAACTGAATAGTGTCCAACGTCAAGGAGAATGGATGTCATGGGAGCCCTTACACGGCGATCAGATTATTCTGTAGCTGAGCAACTCTATTCTGCACCCTATGAGTTTGAATACTATCAAGCGATTCGAATTTTATCGGCTTTGCGTCCGGAATCCAAGCCCTTTGGTGAGTCGGAAAATCCCAAAGATGATCCTGTTCAAATTCAGGCTCGTATTAGTTACGCAACACCAGCCAGTGATATTCAAAGTATTTTTACGAGTCGATATTACGATCGTCCGCCGATTATGACTGTTAATTTCTTTGGTATTGCCGGTGTTCAAGGCCCACTTCCCCAACCGTATACAGATATGATCTCTGAACGGTTAAGACACCGTGATACTGCTTTTCGTGATTTCCTTGATATCTTTAATCATCGCCATGCCTCATTTTGGTATCGTCTGCAAAAAAAGCATATTGTTGGTCTAGAAATGGTGCCTGCTGAAGAAACGTCAGTTGGTAAAGCAATTTTGGATTTAGCAGGGTTAAACAAAATTGATGTGGCGCAAGTGACTTCCTTGCATTCGCGGTCGATTTTACATTTTACCTCTTTGTTGTGGCAACGCCAAAGGACAGCGGGTGGACTGAAGAAACTTTTAGAGGGATATTTTAAACTTCCAGTGGTTATCCATGAATATTTTGGCGTTTGGCGCAAGCCGCCGCCAGAAGATTGGACCAGATTGGGAGTTACTGGACAGCATCAGCAATTAGGGCAAACAACTTTATTAGGTCAGCGAACCTGGGATGAAGCGGCGGGCGTTCGTATCCACTTAAAACAGATGAGCTGGAAACATTATCTACAGCATTTACCCGGTGGACATGGCAATGATGACTTTAAAAGCTTAGTTCTATTTTACACGGGGTTAAATAAAATTTTAAAGCTTCATGCAACGGTTGACCGCAACCAAATCCCCCCGTCTAAATTAGGCATTGAATTAAGATTGGGGCAAACAAGTTGGGTCACGCGGGGAAAGGGGCTTGGGTTTGATCAAGATCCCGATGTTGTTTTGTTATAGCCGTCCTTAAATAATTTTCCTATAATTTTTTATCTTCGTTGTAAACTTTAGAGTCATTCATTTGAGCTTGGAAGTTCGTCACATCGTCGCTTGTTTGCACATCGTATATGTTATTTCTTGTTCCTGCGTCCAAACCCAACTTGAACAACTCGACTTCGCCTGTAGAATTAAAAAATCAATGGGATTCCTAATTCTTTTTTTGCTATTTTCTTCTTGATATTTCATTCATTAATGTCCATGTTATGGATATCAGAATATAAAGAATTTTATATAATCAATGACAGATTCAACTCAAAACATCTCGATTTCTAATTTACCTGAACAAATCCCGTTATGTATGGTGCGGGGAGCCATTTTACTGCCAAAGGCAAAGTTGCCTCTTCCTATATTTGATTCTTCTCATGTATCGATGATTAGTGATTGCCTGACGGGGAATCGCTTGTTAGGCTTGGTTCAACCGAATGCAGGCATTCGTATGGGTACTGATTTGGATGATTTATCAGTTTTCCAAATTGGGTGTCTTGCTAAGGTCATTGATGTTACTGAGCCTGAAGAAGGAAAATTGATCGCTGAACTCGAGGGTGTTACACGGTTCCGCTTGATGGACCAAACAGAAGGTAGCGATGGATATCCCGTTGCCCGTGTTGATTATACTCCTTTTGCAAGTGATTTGATTGATGAAATTGATTTCACGATGGACCGCCCTCGTCTTTATAAGGCATTAAAACCTTATTTTGATCGCCTAGATATTTCCCCGAATTGGGAAGAAATTAACCAAACTTCCAATCACCGCTTGCTTACGGCATTATCTATGGCGTGCCCCTTGCCTCCATCTGAAAAACAAGCTTTACTAGAAGTAGAATCAATTCAAGAACAATCACATGTAATGACCACACTTATTGAAATGGCCTCTTTTGATCGTCAACCTGATCATGTGACTTATCATTAAGGAGTAGAGAAAAATGGCAACTATTGATCCGAAGTTATTAGAGATATTGGTCTGTCCACTGACAAAATCAACATTGGTTTATGATAAAGACCATCATCGGCTGATTAGCGAAGCAGCAGGACTTGCTTTTCCTATTATCAAAGGTGTGCCGATTATGTTGGTTGATGAAGCTGAGGTCATCGATGAGGGGAAGGCGAACGTTTATCGGTCATCTTTTCATGCGCAGGATGTATCATGAGCCAAGAGCGTGGACAAAAGCCGTGGCCAGTGACGATTGATTACTGTAAAAAAACACGGTCATTAGAGGTTAGCTTTGATGACGGAACTCTGTTTCATTATAGTGCTGAATACTTGAGAGTCGAAAGTCCGTCAGCGGAAATCCAAGGTCATGGAGCGAGCCAGAAAAAAACAATTGGTGGCTGTCGTAACGTTGCGATTAACTCTCTTGAGCCTGTTGGAAATTATGCGGTTCGCATTCACTTTGATGATCGTCACTCAACCGGTATTTATAGTTGGTCTTATTTATACCATTTAGGCGAGAAAAAAGATGAAAATTGGTCGCGTTATTTGCACCTGATTCAAAACCTTGGTCTTTCTCGTTAGGATTTCAATCCTTTAATTATTTCCAGTGTATTGTGTCGAATCATGTCAATATAGGTTTGGGCTGGTGATGTTTTATCGTCAGGTGATGACAAAGAGTCAGCATAAAGGACACCGTCTACATTGCATTGAGCTTCTTTCGCTATTTCCTCGATTAGTTTTCTGCTTGATAAGCTTTCAATAAAAACAGCGCGGATATTTTTGGTTCGAATTTCATTAATAAGATTGGCAACCGCCAAAGCAGATGGTTCGGCATCTGTTGAAATCCCCACGGGTGAAAGAAAGGTAATGCCATAGCTTTCGCCATAATACCAAAAGGCATCGTGGGTTGTGACCACGAGCCTTTCCTCTTTCTTGATCGCATCAAATTGCTTGCGAACCCAAGTATCAAGGTCTTGCAGTTTTTTAATATAAAGCGATTCATTCTCTATTAGTTTTGAGCTTTGTTGGGTGAGAGCTTGTCTTAATGCTTCGCTGATAACACGGACATAGGATATCCCATTCTTGACACAATGCCATGCGTGTGGGTCATTAACCGAAGCATCTGGCCCGGGAAGAATCCGTGGCGATATGTTTTTGCCAGCAATAATGATTTTTCCTTTATAGCCTGAGTTATCAATGAGCTTTTTAAACCACCCCTCAAAATCAAGGCCGTTAACAATAACAAGGTCTGCCTTGGCTAAGAGAGCCACATCTTTTGGCGTTGGTTGATAAATATGCGGATCAGCATTCTCTGGGACGATGACTTGGACGTCAACAAGATCCTGTCCCACACTTTTGATCATATCTCCAAGGATAGAAAAAGTTGCAACAACTTTGAGTTTTGTCGGTGTACAAAATCCCATATTGATGGATAGTAAGAAAGCAAGAAAAAGACGAATCATTGTAGGTTGGTTATTTTGTAAGTAACATTTAGAAGAAGTATACCCCAGAAGAAAATTTTTGCCATATCAAATCGTGATATTTTTGACAGGATATTGCCGACAGCTAGACCAATCAAGGCAGGATAAGCAATTTCTAATATTTGACCAAGAATTGAACAAATCGCCGAGAACCCAAGGAGTGACATTGCATATGTTGTACCAATTGTGATGAAGATACAAATTTTTTCATTGAGTTTGCCTCTTAAGATTTCACTGAAAAGAAAATCAACGAAAAGGATCGTCAGAATGACAGCGGTTGCTAAACAGGCAACAGCCATCGTGTATCCAACAATTGGAAGGGCGTAGATTCCCATGGTTTTTTCAGCAATTACCACTAATAATGATTCTGGCTTAACACCAATTAATTGTGTTGCATAGTGGGCGCCGAGTTTGACAAATCCAATATAGGCAAGCGTTAATAATAAGGCGCCAATAATCAGAGATTGAAGGCTAATTTTAAATAAAACATGTCCATCATGGCGTGGTTTTAAATTTTGTCTTAAATAGGCGACTGTTGTTGCAGAAAAGAAAAAAGCTGCCATGAGATCCATCGTCTGGTAGCCCAAATGTAGACCAGTTAAAAAGCTTTCAGTCGTACTGATTGTCGTCTTTTGAATGTCGGGTGCATAATAAAGCCCAACAATCATCAATAGCATTAATCCGCCGAGTTTAAACGGGGTTAAAAGAAGCCCAATGACATCAACAACACGGTTGGATTTCCAAATTAACAGGGTGATCAATGCGCAAAAGCCAGCAGAAAACCAATTAAAAGGAAGATCAGGATAAAGAACGTTTAGGCCACCATAAGCAACAGTTATGCAACGCGGCACTACACCAAAAGGCCCCATCAACGATAGCATTGTTAAAATTAATAGGAATGACGGGATGCGACCAAGTTTGTCAAAATAATCCCGTGTATTTCCATTGTAAAGAATCATGCCAAATAGTCCTAAAAAAGGAACGATGACTGCAGTTAGGATCAACCCAATCGTGCTGTAGGTGGAAACATCAAGTGTTTGTGTGCCAATAAGAAGGGGAAATACAAGGTTGCCAGAGCCAAAGAACATGGAAAACATGGCAAAACCTGCTGTCAGGATAACGCGTTTATAAGTCATAGAACACATCCGTGTTTTGAAAATTTGTACTGATTAGGGCTGAAAATGTTATATATGATTAGGTCCCCATCGGGACAATAGACACGACGATACGAACGACTTCTCTTGTCGTTTTTTGTAAGTACGGATTTTGTAACAAATATTCTTGTGTCATGGTTATTCTTTATATCAGTGATATCTAATAATTTCAAGGTCTTTTATTTATTTTCCCCAGGTCAAAAGGTATTCCAAAGCGTCTTCTATCATTTTTTGATCTGCTGCATTCAGTAATCGTTGATAATCTTCACGAACTCGAATATTGAGGAGTTTTGCAATGTTCTGGAGTGTGGTAATTGCTTCCCGGGTATAGCTATGTTTTAAGCCACAATAATGGAGGATTTTGTTAAACCAGGAACGATCGATCCTATATCGCTCGATGAGATAGGTCAGAGCAATATCTAAGAGGTCACTTTGGTGGTCTTTTTCAGATAGGGCGCTGAATAATTTTGGAAAATAAATACTTGCCGGTTCCGGTTGTGAAAAGAATTGGATGATCATGCCCAGATAGCCTGAATCACTGTGAACGTTGAGATTAAGTAAAGTTGCATAAACATTCAGTGAATTGATTGATTCTTGAGTTGCGCTGGTGCGCCAATTGTTGGCGCCGAGTGTTTTGTAAACAGCAGATCGTCCTCGATCTAAGCGATTATACAAAGCTTTGATTTGCATATCGTAATAAACTTGTGCAAAATAATCTTGCAATTCTTTTAATCCCGATAGCGCTTTTATTTCTGTCAGGGTTGATAAAAAAATGGTTGTGTAGTTTCTCTCGTCAATGGCTTTGTTGAAATCATTATAATGTGTGGACAAGAATCGCCTGTAGCGAACAATTTCTTCAATCAGTTCAGCAACTTCTGACATCCCGAGTTCATTTTCTAAAACATGGAGATCTTTTATCGATAACGCCATTATTTCTTGTTCGTTGGGTGTTATGTCTTGTTCCTGATTTGTTTCAATTGGTTCTTGTTCATCGTGTTCAGAGGAAGATGATGAGGTATCTTCATCAGAAATAGATTCTTCAGATGCAACTGACCAATCAAATAGGGGCCTTAATTCTGTTGATCCAGCAATTATTTCTGCGCCAAAGCTTTGAGTGGTTATAAAAATCATAATGATATTGCGCATTATGGGGACTTCACGAAATATTATTAATAGTTAATCCTAACGCAAAAAAATTTAATAAAAAATTGATTTTCGTTCATTGATACTATTTTGAAATAGTTAACACCTATATCGTATTGAATATTAACACTTAATTTAAATGAAATTTTAATGAATTGATGGGTTTAACAGAGGCAAGTCATCCTAAAAAATAATTAACTTTTTGTTAATATTAACGTGAGTTCGATATAAGAAGGTCTATCAAGCAATAGAATCCGTCATTCCCGGCTACAAAACCGTTAAGAATTTCTTGATCGGGAAACCAGGCAATCATAAAATAAACATGGATTTCCAATCAAACAAAGCTAAGGTTTTCTAGCGCTACCCTAGCTTTGCTCGTCGGAGATGACGAGCGTGTCTGATCTTTCTTATGTCGAAGTGACGTTAAAGAAACACTTGATCTCAGAGGCGCATGTAATATGCAATTATTTGAAGCATGAGTAAAGAGCAGGCTTTATGTCCTGAGTTAGAATCAGGTCAAATTGTAATAAGGGATAACGCGGTTCTTCATAAATCAGAGAAAATAAAATCAGAGCTTTCCTAAAAACGCTTACCTTATTATCTAATGCCATAGACGCAGTTCTCGTTTCGCTCGATTCTCAATCGGATTGACTATATAGCTCGCCAATCTCTGTAGCATGACGGAATTAATCGCCCCTGATGACAGCCTGATCTAGAAGCATGTCATATCGATTTAAAGAAGAAGCTTAGCCTTGTTGGGTTTTTGGTATGAATTGATTTTTCTTGGATAAGATGTCGGCAAATTACTTCCCAGGTCTTCAATTTTATGTGATATTTTATTGCGGTAGTTCCTTTATTCTTCAAAACAAAAACTACCACTTTTTTCTAAATTTCTAAATTTTGTTCAGACAACATAAGGGAACAACATGTGACGGGAATGGCCGACGCGTAGAACCTGCCACGTCGGATGTGGCTTTACCGGGGCAAAGTCAACCGTTTACAGGTATGCCTGCGAATCCAATGCAGTCGCCTTGCTGTTAACGGTTATGACTCAAAAATTCTCATCTTTTAAGGATGAGAATTTTTCTATTTTATAAAACTTGCTTTTTTTGATCTTTTGTGGTAACCTCCATAAAGCTGTAATTTTTGTGTAGATTAAGAGAGACTCTATATTATGACATACGTTGTCACAGATTCATGCGTTCGTTGTAAGTTTATGGACTGTGTAGAAGTTTGCCCGGTAGATTGTTTTTACGAGGGTGAGAACATGTTAGTCATTAATCCGGATGAGTGTATTGATTGTGGTGTTTGTGAGCCTGAATGTCCGGCTGAAGCTATCCAACCTGATACAGCAGAGGGTACGGAAAAATGGGTTGAGATTAATCGACAGTATGCTGGTCAATGGCCAAATATAAATCGCAAAGGGGACGCCCCTGCTGATGCCCAAGAATGGGTTGGTGTTGACAATAAGTTCGAGGAATATTTTTCGAAGAACCCCGGTAAAGGGAACTAGTTTTAAGGGGGGGCGTTCAAGACGCTCCTCTTTTTTATAAGGACGTTAGCAATAAAAAGGAGACCAAAGATGGATATAAAGAACTTTAAAGTCGGCCAATATGTTATCTATCCCACTCACGGCCTTGGTCAAGTTGTGACGTACGAATCACAAGAAGTCGCCGGAATTAAAGTTGATTTAGTTGTGATTTCCTTTGAAAAAGATAAAATGTTAATGCGTATTCCGTTGGCCAAAGCAAAAGCGGCTGGGTTGCGCTCTTTAAGTTCATCGAATGAAATGGGGAAAGCTTTTGATATCCTAAGCTCACGGGTTGCTGTGAGAAAAGGAAATTGGAGTCGTCGAGCCGTTGAGTATGAAGGAAAAATCAATTCCGGAGATCCATTGTCACTTGCTGAAGTCATTCGCGAACTCTATAAACCGAATGTTAAAGCAGATCAATCATTTAGTGAACGCCAGATCTATAAAGCGGCTATCGATCGTTTCTCTCGCGAGCTAGCTGCCATTGAGTCCATCGATCAAGAAGACGCTGTTACTCGGGTAGAAGAGTTGTTAAAAGCAGCATAGGTTGCTAAGCTGAGGACTATATATGTCTTCGTTTAGAGCTGAATTCATGGTGTCACCTCGGGTTATTCATCTACGTCAATTTATTATGGGTAATGTTGAGGTCTTTCTATTTATCCTTATTTCTTTGGGGATTCAGATTTTCCGTCAGTCCATTCATGTGGACGAAGGTCGATATCTTTCATCGGCCTTTGAAATGTATAGTTCAGGGAATTACCTCATCCCCCATCTTAATGGCGTACCGTATCATCATAAGCCACCGATGTTATTATGGATTACGAATCTGTTGTGGGCCGTATTCGGCGTTAGTGAATTTGTTGCTCGACTTATACCGATTTTCTCCACTGTACTGGCATCGATTATTATTCGATCTATAGCTGATCGTCAGGCTCAGCTTATGTTCCTTGCAACGGGATTTGTCTTTGCTTGGTCGCAATTTTATATGTTTGATACTTTGATGATGCTATGGGTTTCTCTCGGTTGGTATGCGCTTGTTAAGAATCGAATTCTTTTCCTGAGTTTTGCTGTGACTTGTGGTTTATTAACAAAGGGGCCTGTTCTTTTTATTTACCTGATTCCCCTAGCGTTTTTTCTTAAACGACCAATGATTTTTGGGTTTTTAGGGGGAGTGGTTGTCCCGCTTTTATGGCTAGGTTTAGCCTTAGTTTATGGCGATGAAGGATACCGTGAGGCTATATTGTGGAAGCAAACGGCGGGGCGCATGGTGAATTCGTTCCATCATCAGCGGGGATGGTGGTTTTATCTTGTAATGTTTCCTGTCATCCTACTTCCTTGGGTTGCGATCCCAAAATTGTGGCAGAAGCATCCTTTTTCTGAGAGTCATAAAACGATTTTAAAGGCAATAACGACAACTTTTTTGATTTTTCAATTCATTAGTTGTAAGCAGATTCACTATCTGTTGCCCATGCTCCCGATGGCGATGATCATCATTTCTGACCGTTTGCAATTGCAATATCGACAACGAGTCTTTCTGATTAGTATGGCAATCTATTGTGGGATCTTAATTCTCAGTGAGTATTTAATTCAACAGCGTTATCCTTTTCACCATGTGGCTCATTTTGTAGATTCAACAAAGCCGGTGACCGTCGTTACCCATCGATATCGAGGAGAACTGGGATTTCTACTACGTCAACCAACAATTAATGTCATGTCAGAAGAGGACTATAATCGTGTCCCACAGACGGCGGGGCAATTTATTATTTTCACAGAACAGCTTGATTTATACCCTAACGCAATTGCTGTTTTCGAGCGGAAAGCTGGTCATTACTTACTGGTTGTGGTTCCTGAATCAACGCGGGCTTTAAATAGCGTGACTTAAGCCAATAAACGCCAATCAAATCAAAAATACCAACCCATAGTCGTCCCCAGAAACCGTATTTTGACCGGCCCCGGATTCTCGGGCGGTGGCTTACAGGTACATTGATAATAGTATAGCCTGCAAATTGAAATAAGGCCGGTAAAAATCTGTGTAGGTGGTTAAAGCGTGGTAAGGATAGAAATATTGATTTAGGAAATAGTTTTAAGGAACATCCAGTATCAAGACAACGATCATCCAGAACAAGAATACGAATATAATTGGCTAATCGGGATGATATTTTTTTTATCAAAGAATCTTTTCTTTTTATTCGATTACCAAAGACAACGTGGTGATTATGGTTGCCCAATGCTGTAATCAAATCAGGGATATCGCCGGGGTTATTTTGACCATCGCCGTCAAGCGTGATTATCCAGTCAAAATCTGCCTGCTGAATGCCTGTATATAAGGCAGAACTTTGTCCTTCGTTTTTTACATGGTGGACAGGACTACAGTTTGGGTATAACCGGCATGAATTTTCTATTTCTTGGGCTGTTTGGTCGGTGCTGCCATCATTGACTAAAATAACTTGCCAGTGCTCGATAGTTTTTAGAGCGTAGACAACTTCTTCGATAAGGGGGGTGATATTTCCTTGTTCATTATAAAAAGGAATAACAACGGATACCCCAGAAATTAAAGCCATTTCAGAACATCCTTTAATAAGGTTAAGACAACCTCAGAAACGATCAATAAAATAATAATCCATTCTAGACGTGATGAGTGCAGGTGCTTTAGTTCATCTGACAGAATTTCATAAAGTTCATGCAGGATTGACAGGCGTTGATTTAAGATGTTTGTTCGGGTTGTGATGTCCAGATAACTCGATGCCATGTGATAATAGGTCTCATAGCTCGGGCGACGCCAGAAAAATTCAGGGGTATCCAACAAGTCGCTGTGTAAGTTAATAGAGTGTCGCTCAGCAAAAAGGGCGCCGACTTTGCGGGAAAGTTGTTGGCGTGACAAACTCGTTTTTCCTTTGATGGCAAGTTCTTCCGGCAGGTGTTTACTTTTTTGAATGGCTAAGGCGATTCTATCCTCAAAAACGGCAAGCTTAACAGATTGAGATAGTCCATAAGAGAGAGAAAGTTTCAAGACAGGATCATCGCCGTCAAGAAGAATGAGATCTTCTTCTTCCACAATCGTTGATTCTTGAGCGTATTCGTAAAAACATTCATCTTGTACCATGTTTTGAACAAGTTTGTTGGTCGCTGTTTTAGCTAAATCAAGAAGGCCTTGAATTTGAGAGTGGTTTAATCCCCAGAAAACAGCACAACCATAGGCGAAAAAGAAAGCATGTCCGATATAATCTGGTAAGGTATGTTCAATGTGAATGACATCATCGTAAAATCGAGGATTTAAGCCTTGAGCCCGAAAAATGCGAGCAAGTTCATCTATGTGATAGCTGTCCGCCAAGCAATAAGAGGCGCACAAACGTCTTATATTATTTAATTCAGTCATGAGAACATCCTAACATATAGCCGTAAAAAAAGCGAATTTTCAAAAAAGTAAACCAATCAAAGTTCGTCTCACTTGAGTTAATTTTATAAAAACTCTATCTTATAAATAACTGTGCTTTATATGTTTTTTCGGAGGGATCATTATGACCAAGTGCTTAGACACGCTTAATACAAAATCAACCTTAGAAATTGCGGGCAAAACCTATAACTATTATAGCTTGCCAAAGGCAGAGGATGCTGGGGTTGGTGAGATTTCAAAGCTACCCTATACTATCAAAGTTTTAATTGAAAATTTGCTGCGGCATGAAAATGGAAAAAGTGTCACGATCAATGATGTTTATGCTGCTGCGAAACTTCCTGGAAAAGGTAAGCAGTTAAATGAGTTAGCATTCTCTCCTGCGCGTGTCTTAATGCAAGATTTTACTGGGGTTCCAGCAGTTGTTGATTTGGCTGCCATGCGGGATGCGATGAAGGCATTAGGCGGTGATCCGGAAAAAATCAACCCTTTGGTGCCTGTTGATTTAGTCATTGATCACTCTGTTATGGTTGATTACTATGCTGAATCGGGGGCTTTCGAGAAAAACGTTGATCTAGAGTATGAACGTAATGCTGAACGCTATAAATTCTTGAAATGGGGACAAACTGCCTTTAAAAATTTCAGAGTTGTTCCTCCTGGAACAGGGATTTGCCATCAGGTCAATTTAGAATATCTAGCCCAAGCTGTGTGGGTTTCTGAAAACTCAAAAGGTGAATTATGTGCTTACCCTGATACACTTGTTGGCACTGACAGCCACACAACGATGGTGAACGGTCTTGCTGTCTTAGGCTGGGGTGTTGGTGGTATTGAAGCCGAAGCAGCGATGTTAGGCCAGCCTCTGAGTATGTTATTGCCAAAGGTTGTTGGTTTTAAATTAACAGGTAAATTGCTTGAAGGAGTAACGGCTACAGACTTGGTTTTGACGGTAACTAATATTTTGCGTGCTAAGGGTGTTGTTGGTAAATTTGTCGAATTTTATGGAAATGGCTTAGATAATCTGAGTTTGGCTGACCGCGCAACCATTGCAAATATGGCTCCAGAGTATGGAGCAACATGTGGATTTTTCCCAATTGACCAAGAAACGCTGCGTTATCTTGAATTCACAGGTCGTGATGCTGATCGCATTGCGTTGGTTGAGACTTATGCTAAGGCCCAAGGTTTATGGCGCGATCAATCATCCGCAGACCCTGTTTATGATGAATATGTTGAATTAGATTTAGCATTAGTGTTGCCGACGCTTGCCGGGCCAAAACGTCCACAAGATAAAGTTTTACTCAGCGATGCTAAAGCTTCTTGCCTCAGTACATTAAAAGCTGAAAATAAAGAAAATAGCGCAGGTGTTAAAGTTGAGGGAAAAAATTATGATTTGAATAACGGTGACGTGGTTATTGCAGCCATTACCAGTTGTACAAATACATCTAATCCATCTGTGATGCTTGCTGCAGGTCTTGTTGCTCGTAAAGCCCATGCGTTGGGGCTGACACCAAAACCATGGGTTAAGACATCATTAGCGCCGGGATCACAGGTTGTAACAGATTATCTTGAAAAAGCCGGGTTGATGCGTGATCTCGAAGCTGTTGGATTCCATCTCGTTGGTTATGGATGTACAACATGTATTGGTAACTCTGGTCCGCTTAATCCAGAGTTGGCAAAGGCTGTTGAGTCAGGTGATTTAAGTGTGGCTGGTGTTTTGTCAGGTAATCGTAATTTTGAAGGTCGTATTAACCCTCATGTTAAACTCAATTATTTGGCGTCGCCACCCTTGGTCGTAGCGTATGCTTTTGCGGGGTCAATGAAAATTGATATTACCACTGAACCTCTTGGGACGTCAAAAGATGGTAAACCGGTTTACCTGTCTGATATTTGGCCAACTCAGGCTGAAATCAATGATATTCTTGAGCAATCTATGACACCGGAAATGTTCCGTCAACGTTACTCAAACGTCTTTAAAGGGGATGAACATTGGCAGAAGATTGAGACAAAAGCTTCTCAAACCTTTAATTGGGATGATTCAAGTACGTATGTTAAAAACCCCCCTTATTTTGATAGCATCAAAGACGTCAAACGTAAAATCACTGATATTTCTGGTGCTAAATTCTTAGCCTTGCTTGGGGATAGTGTGACAACGGACCATATTTCTCCGGCAGGTAGTATTAAAAAAGACGGACCTGCTGGTGCTTATCTTGTAAGTCATGCTGTACAAACAGAAGATTTCAATTCCTATGGGTCTCGTCGTGGAAATCATGAAGTCATGATGCGGGGGACTTTTGCTAATATTCGTTTGGCTAATGAAATGGTTCCAGAAAAAACCGGTGGATATACACGTATGGCGGAAGGTGCTGAAGTTACCTCTATTTATGAGGCATCTATGCAGTTCCAAAAACACGGAACACCATTGGTTGTTGTTGCTGGTAAAGAATATGGTACAGGGTCGTCTCGCGATTGGGCAGCCAAAGGAACGCGTTTATTAGGCGTCAAAGCCGTTGTGGCCGAAAGCTTTGAGCGTATTCATCGGTCCAATCTTGTTGGAATGGGTGTGCTGCCTCTACAATTTAAAGAAGGCACAACGCGGAAAACTCTTGGTCTAACAGGGTTTGAGACTGTCTCTATTTCTGGTTTAAACAATGGTATTACACCTGGAATGACCTTAACCTGTACATTTACAAAAACGGATGGTACGACGATCAGTACCGACGTCCTTTGTCGCGTCGATACACAAGATGAAGTTGATTATTTTGACAATGGTGGAATTTTGCCCTATGTGTTGCGTTATTTAGCACAGGCGGCTTAGACCATAACCCTATTTTAAATATAGAGCCCCCAAAACATGGGGGCTTTTATACTTTCTACTTGAATCTAATATCATTTCACCCCATTCTATGGTGATGAATATATTATTTTGTGGTGATGTCGTCGGCCGTTCCGGACGCGAAATTTTGTTGAAAAAACTCCCTTATTTAAAGGCTGAGCTAAGCCTTGATTTTGTTATTGTTAATGGGGAAAACGCAGCTCATGGCTTTGGGATTAACAAGGGGATTTGTCAGGAGTTTTTTGCAGCTGGGGTTGATGTTATTACCACCGGTAATCACATTTGGGATCAGCGCGATATTATGTCTTATATTGGGGGTGAGCCTCGGTTGCTCCGCCCGATCAATTATCCCGAAGGGGCACCTGGTCGTGGTTTTCACGTTTATCAAGATCGCAAAGGGCGTAAAATTCTGGTCATGAACGCCATGGGGCGTTTATTCATGGAAACACTTGATGATCCATTTGCTGCTGTTGATAAAGTTTTGCATAATCATCCTTTGGGCAGTGCCGTCCAAGCTGTTATCGTTGATATGCACGCAGAAGCCACATCTGAAAAAATGGCAATGGGGCATTTTTGTGATGGCCGTGCCTCTTTGGTTGTTGGAACGCACTCTCATATTCCAACAGCCGATGCTCAAATTTTACCAAAAGGAACAGCATATCAGACAGATGCCGGTATGTGCGGTGATTATAATTCTGTGATTGGAATGGATAAAGCATCTCCCTTGCATAAATTTACACGTAAAACACCAACAGAAAAGATGAGTCCAGCTCTTGGTGATGGGACGCTATGCGGTGTTTTTGTTCAAACAGATGATGCAACAGGACGGGCTATCCACATCGAACCTGTTCGTTTAGGCGCACGTTTGATTGAGGCAGTTCCGCAAGTTCTGCCACTCTCTCAAGTCTCTTAAACACCTTTATGATGTTCGCACGCTTTGACTAACTCACGACAAAGTGTTGGATCATAAGCTGAGTGACCTGCATCAGGAACAACAACGTATTTTGCCTCTGGCCATTTCTGGATGACTTCATGGGCTGTGACGATCGGGCAGACAACATCATAGCGTCCTTGGACAATAGTTGTTGGGATATGTTGGATTTTACCAATATTATCCATCAAATAATTATCAGGCAGAAAGATGTCGTTTGAGAAATAATGAGCTTCCATGCGGGCAAGACCTAAGGCAACAACAGGATCTAAGAAAGAATTAACAGTCGCCTGACTAGGCAGTAACGTTGCGCAAGCTCCTTCGTACTTACTCCAAGCAAAAGCAGCAGGCATGTGAATATCAGGATCCGGATTCATCAAACGGGCATGATAGGAGGTAAGCAGATCATGACGTTCATCTGGGGGAAGGAATGTGTTAAATTCATACCATTGCTCTGGGAAAATTGTTCGCATGCCATATAAGAACCAATCAATTTCAGAACGACGGCATAAAAATATTCCGCGCAAAATCATACTAAGACAACGATCAGCGTGATGTTCTGCATAAGCAATGGCCAATGTTGATCCCCAAGAACCGCCAAATACATGCCATTGAGTAATGCCTAAGTGCTCTCTCAGGCTTTCCATATCTTGGATTAACAGGGGTGTTGTGTTGTTACGAATCTCACCTAAAGGGAGAGAGCGTCCAGATCCGCGTTGATCAAGGACAATGATCCGATAATAGTCTGGATCAAAAAAGCGGCGAGATGCTGGGCTCGAACCAGCTCCGGGCCCTCCATGGATAAAGACAATGGGTACTCCTTGTGGGTTGCCACATTCTTCCCAGTAAATTTGATGGAGATTATCAACCGCCAAATATCCGAATTGATGCGGTAATATCTCAGGGTACAGGGTATCGCGAATCATTATTTATGGTCTCGTTAATTAAATCTTTACTCGAATAACTATATCATTAAGTCGTGGCAAAGTAATCAGGATGATGATATGTCAGGTAAAATGCAAGTTTATGGCGATGATGACACCCAGCGTGCTGATCTCGCTTATGTTCGTGAAGTTATGAATCAGCCTGTTCTGACACGAGAAAAAGAGCAAGAATTGGCTCATGCTTGGCGTGATGATGGCAATGAGCGTGCCCTGCATGAATTAACCCGCGCTTATTCGCGTTTAGTCATATCATCTGCTGTTAAGTTTCGCCACTATGGATTACCTATTTCCGACCTTATTCAAGAGGGGAATGTTGGCCTCATGCAGGCGGCTGAACGGTTTGAGCCGGAACGGGATATTCGATTTTCAACCTATGCCAAGTGGTGGATTCGCTCATTTATTCAAGATTATATTCTACGAAACTGGTCTATTGTGCGCACAGGATCGACCTCAGCTCAAAAACAGTTATTCTTTAACTTACGTCGATTGCGCTCGCAACTCGCTTCGGTAACAACGGATATCTTAGAGCCTGAAGACAAGGCTAAGATCGCGGATATCCTTCATGTTTCGATTCGTGATGTGGAGAATATGGAAAATCGTTTGTCAGGACATGATTTATCCTTAAGTTCGCCGTTGGGAGATGAAAGTAATGAGGATTGGGTTGATACATTAGTTGATCAAAATCCAAGCCCGGAAACCGAGGCTTTAGAGGAATACGATCGTTCTGTCCGACGTCATTGGCTTGAATCATCGTTGCGTCAGTTACCTATTCGTGAGCGTCAAATTATCCAGTGTCGCCATTTGAGTGATAACCCTTTGACTCTCGAGCAAATTGGCGACATGATGAATATCAGTAAAGAACGTGTCCGTCAGTTGGAAGCTCGTGCTTTGCGGAAGATGAAACATCATTTAGCCAAAAATATCCATGATGTTAAGGAAGTTCTTTGGTAGGTTTTTGATCTTTGGACAAAATAAAAATTAACGCTAAAAATATCGGTAAGATTCTAAAACTAATAATATCATGAGTTGATGATGCTAGAACTAAAATGGTAAAAACCCCAAACTTCCAATAGGGTGCTAAATACTTTAAATGGCTTGATATTATATAAATAAAAGCTATTCCTAATAGCAAGCCAATTACGCCACTTTCTGCAAACCAATATAAAAACTGATTATGTGGATATTGAAATGTATCATAGTTAGGAATATACAAATCTTCAGTCCATTTTGGTGTGATGCTTTGTGCTTGGTATTGACCTAAGCCTATACCCAAAGGAAAACCATTTATCCCTGTTTTAAGAGCCAGATACCAAAGATTTAACCTAACATGTATGGATTTATAAAGAGTTGAATATAGATAACCAAAAAATGGCAACGTAGTTAACAATACGATCAGACAAGATAATATAGTTTTCTTTAGGGTAACTTTATAGTGATCTAAGGCCATTATTAAGCTGGTCAGAAGTGAAAAAAATAAGAGTTCTGACCGTTTTAGTATAATGAGTTCCAACAGAAAAAGGCTTGTTGTCAGGGCATAAAGCAGTATATTTTTTTCTCGATCATACGAAACGATGAGCCATAGATAAAAAGCATAACTTGTAAGAGGTGTTATATAGAGATGCCCCCAAGGGGTGCCAGAATCATAACGTACATAAAGTAATAGAATTGAGGCAATAATCAAAGAGCAGAGATGGGAATTTTTAATTTCGACATTTGTAAACTGATCTTTATAAAAGAAAAGAGCCATACTAAATAAGCATGGTTTAAAAAAATCTTTTAGAAAATTCTTTATCTCAATGTCTGATTTTGTGAGTGTTACTAGTGCACTGATACACACTAAAATCAGGAATAACGCCTCATTTTTATGTGATTTAATATAATCTGTTATTATTTTCCACCGTGTCATAGTCGTATAACCTACAAAAATAGGGATAACGATATCAAATAAAGTCACGTGTATTTTATTAAGTGATTGATAGCCCGTAAAAAAAGTATGGAAAAAAAGTGGCAGAGCCAAGTATAAATAGTGTATCATTTCAAGAGAACTCACTAGAATTTATTGTTTACAATCCTAGGCTGCTTTCTAAAAATCAGTCAAGATTTAAAGGTTTCTGTGTGCTTAAAAACATTTCTATTATAACAATTATTTCACTTCTTGTTAGCATTCTCGGGCTTGGTCGTGACATTATTGCTGCGCGGTATATTGGTGTTACCGCTGATTATGATTGTTTTATTGCCGCTTTTTCAGTTATTTCATTTTTTATTGTTTTATTTAATCAGCAGAATATTCAATCTTGGTATATGGCTGATTACCATAAATCTCGGTTGAGTAGTGAAAATAAGGCGAATCAGTTGAAAATTATTTTTGCACGCTATTTAATTGTGATCGTTTCTATTTTTGCAGCTTTGTTGTATTTGTTTAGTAACCAATTATTTAGTCTTTTATACCCCCAACTTGGCCGATCAGAACTTTTACTAACTGTGCAGTTATTTCACATTATGTTACCTGTTATGGTTTTAAACTCAACTCTTGGCGTCTTCCAATCTTATTACCACAGCAAAGACCGATATCTCTATCCTGCTTTGGGGCAATTGTTAAATAGCCTCCTTATTTTTATATTACTTTTTGTGACTAATCTGACGGTTGAATGGCTCGCTTATACGTATTTGATCGGTATGATCAGCTGTTGGATTTTTACACTTATCCCGATTATCCCCAATCTTAAGAGTCAAGGAAGTTCGGATGGAAATCGTTCTGGTACATTAGTTTTATTTGGCAGATATATCATAGCCATAGCTGTTATTGAGCAAATTGTTCAACTTTGGTACAGAACTTGTTACGCCCAATTATGGGATGGCGCGCTTTCTGAATTTGGGTATGCCTCCAAATTAATATTTTTTCCTATTTATTTAATAGGATTCAGTATATCAACTGCCGTCCTTCCAAAAATTACCAGTGAACTTCAAAACAGAAAGTTAGGTTTTTACTATTTATCAGCATCAGCAAATTTAACGTTATTATTATTAGTTTTAAGTTCTTGTTTTATTGGGGTGTTTTCACAGCAGATACCCCATGTTCTGTTTAAGAGTAAATTCATTTCATCAGAATCGATGTCTGAAATAAGCAAGTTGCTCTCTCAGTTTTCAGTTTTTATTACGGTTGCCGGATTTAATATTTATTTAGCAAGAATTATTCATCTTCTCAAAGGCTCTAAATTTCTCTTATATGCTGTTTTTGGGTGTTCTATCTTGCAAATTCTTTCAACCATTTATCTTTTGCCCGTGCTAAATGCACAGGCAATACCTTTAATGGCAACATTATGGTCAATGATTCTAGTCGGGGTGCAAATTAGAATACTACATTATTATAAGATTCATATAATATCACTCAAAGATACATTGATGCCCTTATTAATTCCGATCTTAGGATGTTTCTTAATGGCCTCTCTAACCATCAATTGGGAACCATCATTTTTGACTTTATTTGCCCAAGGTTGCTTATGTTTTGTTATAACGGCGGGGCTTTACTTTAAGTTTTGCTTTACGCAGAATAAGCAATTGCAGTTGAATTAAAAGAAAAACGAGGCAAGAGTTAATCTACCTCGTTTATGTTTGTCTCATCAATTTATAGGTGTCAAGTTGAGTTTGGATCAGGAACAAGAAGCAACGTGTACAATGAATACTCGAGCGATAATGTGATGAATTTCCAAGTTCAAATGGAATAGCTCTGTAAGAAAGCGACTATAAAAAGAGCTTATGCATCCAAATTTACAACTTTCAACGCATTGGTTTGGATGAAGTCTCGACGAGGTTCAACGACATCCCCCATTAAGGTTGAAAAGATTTCTTCTGCTTCTTCCATATGATCTAGTTTAACTTGGAGTAATGTCCGTGCCTCCGGATCCAATGTTGTTTCCCAGAGTTGCTCGGCGTTCATCTCACCAAGCCCCTTAAATCGGCTGATGGAAATCCCCTTGCGGCCTTGTTCAAGAAGAGCTTCGCCCAAATCAGTCGGTCCTGTGACTGGAACTTTATTATCTTTGATTGCAACATATCCGGGCGTTGCAAAGAAATCAGATAGTTCAGTTTTAAGCGTCAAGAGAGCCTTAATCTCAGGAGCACGATGGGTGCTTTCATCAATACGCCAGCTTTCTGCAACACCGGCAACTGTATGGGTAAAGACTACGTCATTGCCATCACGAACAGCAGACCATTTTTGACGATAGGCTGGTTTCCCTGCAATTTGAAGTGCTGCAGAAGCTTTATCAAGGCGTGTGATGATGGCCTCTAGGTCCATGGATGGATTTTCAAAGAATCCGGCAAACAAAGCTTGTTCAATCAGAATGGGTTTATTCACGCGACGGGTGAGTCCCATGACACTATGATACGCTTTCATAATTGTGGATGACAAGGTGCGTAATGCGGTGCCTGCAATGGGGGTATCGTCCGCTGGGATAAAACTTACTTCACCACAGGACGCATCTAACAGGTAGTTTTCCATGGCACGTTCGTCTTTTAAATAGACTTCTGATTGGCCACGCTTAACTTTATAAAGCGGTGGTTGGGCGATGTACAGATAGCCACGATCAATCAAAACTTTCATTTGACGGTAAAAGAATGTTAATAACAATGTCCGAATGTGACTTCCGTCAACGTCCGCGTCGGTCATGATAATAATTTTGTGATAACGAAGTTTGTCTGGATTAAACTCTTCGTTACCAATCCCTGTACCCAAAGCTGTAATCAGTGTTCCAATTTCGGCTGAACCTAACATTTTATCAAAGCGCGCCCGTTCAACGTTCAAAATCTTACCTTTTAAGGGGAGAATTGCTTGGAAATGACGGTTGCGACCTTGCTTGGCTGAACCACCTGCTGAGTCACCCTCCACGATGAAAATTTCACTTTTGGATGGATCGCGTTCTTGACAGTCAGCCAATTTGCCTGGCAAAGACGCCAAATCAAGTGCTCCTTTTCGGCGGGTCAATTCACGGGCGCGACGCGCTGCTTCACGGGCAGCTGCAGCTTCAATAACTTTACTAACAATGTTTTTAGCATCAGCCGGGTTTTCTTCAAACCATTGATCCAAAGCTTCGGATACAATACTTTCAACAGCAGGGCGAACTTCCGACGAAACAAGTTTATCTTTTGTTTGGGAAGAGAATTTTGGATCCGGCACCTTAATGGACAGCACGCAAATAAGGCCTTCACGAGCGTCTTCACCACTGACAGCGGTCTTATCTTTTTTACCCAAGGGGGTATTGGCCATGTAGTTAGAAATTGTTCGAGTCAACGCAGCACGAAATCCGGCTAAGTGGGTTCCGCCATCACGTTGAGGAATATTGTTGGTAAAGCACAACATGGTTTCATGATAGCTGTCTGACCATTCCAAAGCGAGCTCAACGGTAACCCGATCTTTGGTTCCGGTTGCAACAACTGTTTTATTCTGCAAAGAGTTCTTACCGCGCTTTAGATACTTAACGAATTCTTGAATACCCCCTTCGTAATGAAGCTGTATTTCATATGGATCTGCCTCACGCTCATCACGCAAAATTATATTGACCCCAGAATTCAAAAAAGCCAATTCGCGTAGACGATGTTCAATAGTGGCGCGATCAAATTCGGTAATGGCAAAAGTTTCTTTTGAGGGGAGGAAACGAACTTCGGTTCCTGTTGTTTCTGTGTCGCCCACCACGGCCAAAGGGGCTTCGGCAACACCGTGGATAAACCGCATGGTATGGCGCTTACCTTCACGGCAAATGGTCAGATCAAGAACTTCGGACAATGCATTGACAACAGATACACCCACACCGTGCAACCCACCAGAAACCTTATATGAATTCTGGTCAAATTTACCCCCGGCGTGAAGCTGAGTCATAATAACTTCAGCAGCCGAAATTCCCATTTCCGGGTGGATGCCAACGGGGATGCCGCGACCGTTATCGCGGACTGTTACAGAATTATCTTGATTGATGATCACGTCAATACGATCACAATGTCCTGCTAATGCTTCGTCAATAGCGTTATCAACGACTTCATAGACCATATGATGCAGACCAGTGCCATCATCTGTGTCCCCAATATACATCCCAGGACGCTTGCGAACCGCATCAAGTCCTTTTAGGATCTTAATGGAATCAGCAGAGTATTCGGCCTCTTGCTCAGGAGCCAAATCTAGGTTTTCTGTATCGTTTTGTGAAGTCATTGCTTTTGCTACCATGGTAAGTCGAATGATACGAGTTTCAGTTAATCCATGGTAACCTAATCGTCCCCATAATCCTAGCCAAAAATCAACTAAAGCTATTCACAAGGCTTCCGGATAAAAGGTGCCAGCCATCGATTAAGACAAAGAAAATAATCTTAAAGGGCAGGGATATGGTAACAGGGGGGAGCATCATCATCCCCATGGCCATCAGGACGGCAGCTACAACTAAGTCAATAATCAGAAACGGAATGAAGATTAGAAAACCTATTTCAAAAGCGCGTTTTAATTCACTAATCATAAAGGCTGGGACTAAGATTTTTAACGGCGTATCACTGGGCTTTTCAAGCCTATCAATTTTTGCCAGATCCATAAACAACCCCAAATCTTGTTCACGGACATTTTTGAGCATGAATTCACGAAAAGGTTCAACGACTCGTGTTAAGGCTTCCTCTTCTTTTATTTTTTCTGCAATCAGAGGGGCAACGCCACTATCATAAGCCTTTTCAAAGGTTGGCCCCATAACAAACATCGTCAAAAACATAGCAAGGCTGACGATGACCATGTTGGGGGGTGATTGTTGTAATCCGATGGAATTTCTTAAAAACGACAAAACAACGACCATTCGTGTGAAAGAAGTCACCATAATAATAATTGAGGGGGCAACGCTTAAAACAGTAAAGACAAGAAACATTTGAATCAAGCGACCACTAAAGGATCCCCCTGAATTTCCCATGTCTAGAGTGATGCTTTCAGCAAAAGCACCCGTTGTTAGGATCATCCCCCAAAACAAGATCTTAGTCATGGGATTCTCCTGACGCGGGTTTTTTATCCAAAAGCAAATCGGACTCACCTAGCAAAAGTGTATACTCAACGCCAGAAAATTGGCATCGAACCAGACTTCGTTTGTTGTCCAAAACCTGACGGTCTAAAATTTTAAGATTATCCGATGGTCTAAATAGGTGGCCAGGTGATTTTGACATAATCCATTTTAAGGCATATAAAATGCCAATCATCAAAACAAGAACGGCGGCTAGCGTTAATATGGTCATTACAATAGACGTCATCCTTAGAAAATCTTTCCTTGGTTATAGGCTTTCATGCCACGTGTTCGGTTTTCAACCATGGACATATCTTGAGATAGATCACGCATTTTCTGTTTAAGGTTTTGCAATTTTTCATTTAATTTGTCAGCAAACAAACGCATTTCTTCACGCGCTTTATCTTGCTCTATTTTTGGAAATTTCGGTAAATGATCGAGGAGGTTTGCCAAGTTTTCTTGTTCTCTGGCAAATGTTTCTGATAAAGCTTCGGATTCAGGCATGTTCACCAAGCGATCCTGTAGAACGTGCAATTCTTTTAAGAATGTTTGAAAATCCATAACAAATCCCTTTACCGGCGTTACTTTATTCTATTTTAAGATGCCTTAGAGAGAAATGTCTATGGATGACAAAGTGTTAATAGAAAACTCTTGAGAAATAAAGACCATCAGCGGGGGCTGTAACGCCGCCCTTGGTTCTATCTTTTGCTGTAAGCGCGCTCTGTAGGTCATGAACTGTCCAGCGGCCTTCGCCAATCATCTTCATCGTGCCCATCATGATGCGTACCTGATTATGAAGAAATGCACGAGATTCAATCGTCGCGTGAATTTCATCTCCAGACCAGTCAATATCGAAACGATCAAGAGTTCGCAACGGATTGTTAGCTTGACAGTGAATCGATCGGAATGATGTAAAGTCATGGGTGCCCAGTAAAAGCTGAGCTGCCTCTCGCATCAATTCGCGGTCAAGATTGACATAGACGTGCCAAGCAAGGCCTGCTTGGAATGATAAGGGTGCCTTGCGGTGAATGATTTTGTAAATGTATTGACGGCGTTTGGCTGAAAATCGGGCATGAAATGTGTTGTCAACCTGTTCGACACTGACAACAACGACGCCCAATTCATTTAAAAATGAATTCAGGCCCCTGAGAATGCGATAAGGCGTGTCTGGGCGTTCTAAATCAACGTGGGCAACTTGCCCGATGGCGTGAACCCCAGCATCAGTCCGTCCCGATCCTTCGACCACACGATCAAGACCAGAAAATTTTTTAACAGCATCTTGTAAACACCCTTGGACAGTTTTCAAGTCGGGTTGAAATTGCCATCCATGAAACTGACGACCGTCATACTCAAGCGTTAATTTGTAGCGGGGCATGGTAGTTTGGTCCCGCTAGGTAAGGAATAGCCCCTTAAAAAAACTTCGGCTGACATCCATTTTCCACCCGGTTTTTGGATCGATGTCATTTTTAACGACCCTTGACCGCAAGCGATCATAAGATTATCAAAAACTTCTCCGGGGTAGCCTGATTGAGGGGTAACTTCTGCGCTTGATACTTTAATCTGTACGCCATTGTGAATGAAAAATGTTCCTGGCCAAGGATGGAAGGCGCGGATTTGTTTTTCTAAGACATCAGCCGGTTTTGTCCAGTCTAATTGGCTTTCAGACTTACTAAGTTTGTGAGCATAAGTTACCCCTATTTCTGGCTGTTGGATAGGTGTATGTTGTCCTTCAAGAATAGCAGGTAAGGCTTGAAGGAGTAAGTTAGCTCCTAATGTTGAGAGTTGATCATGTAAAATATTGGCTGTTGTTTCTGGGGTTATTGCCACTGTATCCCACAAAATCATATCCCCTGTATCGAGCCCTTCATCCATTTGCATAATGGTCACGCCTGTTTCTTGATCGCCTGTTAAAATCGCTCGTTGAATAGGGGCAGCACCACGCCATCGTGGTAAAATGGACGCATGAATATTAATACATCCTAATCGGGGAGTATCCAAAATGGCTTTTGGTAAAATCAGACCATAGGCCGCCACCACAGCAATGTCTGCATTATGTGCTTTAAATGCTGTTTGGGCTTCTTCGGACCGAAGGCTTTTGGGTGTATACACAGGGATGCCAACACTGTCAGCGTATTGGTGGACCGCTGAGGCAACAATGCTATGCCCGCGTCCTGCTGGTCGTGGTGGCTGAGAGTAAACGGCAACGACATCATAACCCGATTCAACAAGGGAGCGAAGGGCGTTTACTGAGAATTCAGGTGTGCCCATAAAAATTACTTTGGTCATAGATTCTGAAATTTCTTGAGTTTTTTTAGTTTGTTGCGGATGAGTTCTTGTTTTAGTTTGGATAGATGGTCAATGAACAAAATCCCGTCCAAATGGTCAATTTCATGCTGAATACAGGTCGCCATCAACCCATCGGCATCAAATTCGTGGACTTGGTTGTTCCTATCTAAATAGCGGACTTTAACACGTGCCGGTCTTGTAACATCAGCGCGAGTTTCTGGGACAGAAAGGCACCCCTCTTTGCAGGTTGATGTTTCCTCAGACTGCCATAAAACTTCGGGGTTGGCCATAAAGTGAACGTCAGGTTCATCCTCTTCGGATCCGGCATTCAGATCGATAACAATCACGCGTTTATCAACTCCGACCTGGGTCGCAGCAAGTCCAATCCCATCTTCTTGGTACATTGTCTCTAGCATATCATCCATCAGTTGTCGGATTGAATCATCGACAGCTTGAATGGGTTTTGCTTTGATATGAAGCCGTGGATCTGGCTCTTTTAATACGGTTAAAATCATCGGATACCTCTATCAAGTAAAGTAAGCTTATTTACAGAACATTTCAAGGGGTGTACTATTGACTTTTAATGTTTATTTATTAAGCGTTTTGTAATTTTGAGATGATCGATGATAGTAAAAAAAAGACACCTTTCTGCTTTTAGTTTAATTGAGATTGCAATCGTCTTAATCATTTTAGGGCTTATTCTAGGTCTTACAATACCGATGGCTGTATCCAGCCAAAAAGTATCTCAGCAAAAGATCACCCAAACCCATCAAGAACAAATTATTCAATCATTGGCAGCCTATGTCCTTCAATATTCAAAATTCCCTGGGGCAGCTAGTCAGGCTGATGGTAAAATAAGCCCGTGTCATCAAGGTGATGTTTGTTTTGGTTATGTCCCATACAAGGAATTAGGGCTACCTGAATCTGTTGCAAAAGACGGATTTGGTCGTTGGTTTAGTTATGCTGTTCATTCAGCTTTAACGCGCACAGGGGGAGTCACAGATCCGACCACAGAAAAACTGTGCCGTATAACAAAACGGGCGATTCGTGTCCGATCAACTCATAATCAGGATGATTTGTCTGCCTCTACAACCGATCCCGTTGCTATTGTTTTAATTAGTCATGGTGACGATGGCGGAGGAGCCTTGTTGGATTCAGGAGAGAGACTGCCTGCTTCTGGGTATGAAGCCATTAATTCACAAAATTCATCTGATTTTTATGAAGGGCAGAGTCACGAGAACGCGCATCATGTGTTCTGGATAACACGGAATAATTTTATGGCAATCTATGCTAAGACACCCTGTATGCCGGATATTAATATTGGTAAAGGCTATTCAAACTCACAACGACAGACTGAGGGGCGTTTATAATGAATAAGGATGATCTTCGCCAACAAGCCCGGTCCTTGCGCATTGACTATCATAAAATAATTGATCAATTTGATGTGGATGCGGGGTTGTTAACGCAATGGATTCAATTGTCAAAGGAAATCGATTTATCCGCAAAAGTTGTCGCAGGCTATCAAGCGCAGGGATCAGAGTTGAATATAACAGCTGTGCTCGAATACTTATCTGTTCAGGGGCATTATATTGTTTATCCGTTAAGTGATGCGATTGGGTTTGATCTCGAGCCCGATATTATTCTGGTTCCTTTGTTGGCTTTTGATGAGCAAGGGCGTCGCTTAGGGCAGGGGATAGGGTACTATGATCAAGCGCTGTTTAATCTGGCGAAATCCAAAAAAGTCATAGCCATAGGGGTTGGATATGATTGTCAAAAACTTGACAATATTCCTGCGTGTGATATGGATTACACAATGGATTTTATTTTAACGCCGTCAACCTTTATTCGAGTACATAAATGACAACAAGAAAAATATCCGTAATAGGTCTGGGATATGTTGGTTTGCCAGTGGCTGTTGCTTTTGGTAAACAGGCTCGAGTCATTGGATTTGATATCAACGATTTGCGTCTTCAGGAATTATCTCAAGGTATCGATCGTACGCGTGAAGTTGATGCAGATGCCTTGAGGGCAAGTGATATCACTTTTACAAAATCTATTGAAGATTTAAAATCTGCAGATTTTCATATTGTCACTGTGCCAACTCCTGTTAATCATGTGAATCAACCGGATTTTACCCCTCTCGAAAAGGCATCTGAGACCGTTGCGCGCGCTTTGAAGAAGGGCGATATCGTTGTTTATGAATCGACTGTTTATCCCGGGGCGACCGAAGAAATTTGTATTCCTATTTTAGAAAAGATATCAGGGTTAACTTTTGGAGCAGACTTTACGGTTGGATATAGTCCGGAACGCATCAATCCGGGCGATAAAGATCGGACATTTACTAAAATTATGAAAGTTGTCTCAGGGTCAGATCAGAAAACTTTAGATATTGTTGCTGATGTTTATAGTTCCGTTGTCACAGCGGGAGTTTTTAAGGCTGCGACGATCAAAGTTGCTGAGGCGGCCAAGGTTATTGAAAATACACAACGTGACATTAATATTGCCTTGATGAATGAACTTGCTTTGATTTTTGGCCGTTTGGGCATCGATACTGTTGATGTGCTTGAGGCTGCCGGTACCAAATGGAACTTCTTACCATTTCGACCGGGGTTAGTGGGCGGGCACTGTATTGGTGTTGATCCTTACTACTTGGCTCATAAAGCTCAAGAAGTTGGTTTTAACCCTGAAATGATTTTATCGGGTCGCCATCTCAATAATGGGATGGGGGCTCATATCGCCCATGAGTCAATCAAAGCACTGATTAAATCAGGTAAAAACCCAAAAGAGTCGGTTGTGACAGTCTTTGGCTTAACTTTTAAAGAAAACTGCCCGGATATTCGTAATACTAAAGTGATTGACGTGATCTCTGAGTTACAAAGCTATGGTATTACTATTCAGATTTGTGATCCTGAGGCAGATCCAACCGAAGCACTGCATGAATATGGCCTTACCTTAACACCAATGGCTCAGTTAAAACCATCTGATTTAGCAATTATTGCGGTTGCTCATGCCTCAATCATATCGGTATTGGGCGATTTGCCAATGGCTTACTGTAAACCCAATTCAATTATCTATGATGTTAAGAGTTGTTTTGATCGTACTATGATTCAGGCGCGCGGGTACACGTTAATCCGATTATAAAAAACCCAGCCTCAAGCTGGGTTCTTTCCCTTAATTGTATATATTTACCACCGTTCTAGGTGTGGATTCCACAACCTGTCATGGCGACTGAGGGGGGCATGGGAATTCTGATCGCCAGACGATGTTGTCGCGCAAGCGGATAACACCAGAACGAGATTGGCAAAAACCAATGAAAATACAATCTTTTTCATTTTATCCTCCTTTATCTTATTCCCTTTACTCATAATAAAATTTAGGGCGTTTTATAATAATGTCAATATTTTATGACTTATTAAGTAATTTTATTTTAATAATTTTGCTTATATAATAATTTTATAACGTTTATGCGGAGAATGTTATGGATTGGATTCGCTCAATTTTTTCTGGGTCTCTGGCTGTTTCAGTCGAACATCAAGAACCCGTTATGGTTTCAGAATATACACAGCCTCCTGCCCATATCATGACCTTTGATGGCGGTGGGATGCGAGGATTATATAGTATTAAACTCGCCCAAGCCATTGAAGACAAATTAAACGGCTCTTTGATTGATCATGTAACTATGCTAGCAGGATCATCAACGGGAAGTATCCTTTCTTTTGGATTAGCTATTGGCAAATCGCTTGCAGAACTAGAGAACCTTTATAAACAACGTGGTTCGGAAATTTTCCGTGAAACAATATGGGAAGAAATAAAAGAGGGGGATGGACTTTTTGGGCCAAAATATGAGGCTGATTCACTTGAAAGAGTCCTTAAGGATAATTTTGGGGAGGCACCGTTATCGAGTGTGGTTAAACATTGGGTTCAAGCGTACAGTACTGATATTACGTCTCAAACCATTAAAATTTTTGATGTCGCAAAAGCCAAAGAGACGCCTGTTGAGGACGTTCCGATTTGGTATGCCGTTAGAGCCTCAACCGCAGCGCCAACTTATTTTTCACCGGTTGATTCAAACGGTCATGCTTTGTGTGATGGCGGAGTTGGTGTCAATAACCCAAGTGCATCAGCTCTGAAAAGTGTGATTGATCGCTTTGGTTTGCAATCCCTTGCAACAACGAACCTTGTTTCAATTGGCACGGGGATTTATCCAACAGGCATCGATTATGCCCATGCAAAAAATATGGGGGCTTTAGCGTGGGCTGCTCCGATCAGTGATATGATGATTAAGATAGGGGTGAATACAGCGCATCATTGGTCCCATTCTTTGTTGAGGGATCAATATGTGCGTGTTGATGGAGAACTGTCAACTAATTTGCCACTTGACGGTTATAGCACGGCTAATGTCGAGGCCATTGAAACTGCTGCTTTGACATATATCAAAAATAACCCAGAAAGTATAGATAAGGCATCAAAACTTTTGGTTAATTAATCGGTGATGGGCATGACATATGGCAACAGCTAAGGCATCAGCTGCGTCAGCCTTAACGGTTCCCACAGTTGGTAAAAGGCGTTGGACCATGGCTGCAACTTGAGTTTTGTCTGCGTGACCAACACCAACCACCGATTTTTTTACTTTATTGGCGGAATATTCGCCGACGATCAATCCTTGGGTTGCCGGCGCCAATAAAACAACACCGCGCGCCATGCCTAATTTTAAGGCAGAGGCTGCATTGGTGTTCATAAACGTTTCTTCAACCGCAGCTTCGTGGGGGCTATATTGGTCAATAACGGCTATCAGTCCGCGATAAATTTCCGTAAGTCGATCGCTTAAAGCAAAGTCAGCCGTAGATTTAACAACGCCGTGAGCAATATGAGAGAGTCGGTTGCCTTGGGAGCTAATAAGCCCCCATCCTGTGTTCCTTAGCCCCGGGTCAAGACCCAATATGTGAACACTGCCCTGAGCCATTATCCAGCCAACTTTGCCATAATTTCATCTGAAACTTCAAAATTACAATAAACGTTTTGGACGTCATCGTTATCTTCAAGCGTGTCGATCAGTTTGAAGATCTTTTGCGCTGCCTCTTCATCAACAGCAATAGTATTTTGGGGGCGCCAGATTAATTTGGACTCACCAATGTCCGTATAACTTTGAGCCAAAGCATCGCGCACGGCTGCAAAGTCATCAACGCTGGTCAGAACGTCATAGCCGTCGTCATCTTCCTCTAGGTTTTCCGCGCCAGCTTCAACAGCTTTTTCGAAAACATCATCAAAAGATCCAACAGATTTAGGTAAGCGGATCAGGCCAAGACGGTCAAACATAAAGGCAACGCTGCCTGATTCCCCCATATTTCCACCGGCTTTTGTAAAAGCTGAACGAATTTCAGGGGCTGTGCGATTGCGGTTGTCGGTCAACGTTTCCACAATCAAAGCAGTTCCTGCCGGGCCATAACCTTCGTAACGGACTTCTTCGTAGTTGGCTGTATCTTCGCCACCTAACGCTTTTTTAATGGCACGATCTACGTTATCCTTTGGCATGTTGGCGGCTCGTGCAGCTGCGATGGCGGCCCTCAGGCGGGGGTTTGCTGATGGATCAGCCCCCATACGAGCCGATACGATAATTTCACGCGCGATCTTTGCAAACATACGTGCGCGTTTTGCGTCTTGTGCCCCTTTGCGGTGCATAATATTTTTAAACTGTGAATGTCCTGCCATTGTTCTTACATATCAAAAATTGTCTATTGGGGTCAGTATACCATTTTTTGGCACGTTATGACACCGTGTTTTGTATGTGTTAGGTATAGTGTTCCCATCTCTATTTTTATTGCCACTCACATAGGGCGTGACTTTTCCCAAAAAAATGCGCTACACTGTTGAAAAGAAAAGATAGGTATAGCCTCAAAATGTTGCAGCCACAGCATGCCCAAATCGTTGAAACAATGAAGCTTCCGGAACAACTGGCCGGATTACCGACGTCAACATATTCGTGTTTGACGGTTAATTTGGATCTGGTTGCTCACAATTATAATTACTTAAAATCAATGACACAAACGGCTGAATGTGCAGCTGTTCTGAAAGCAGACGGTTATGGTATGGGTGCAATTCCCATGGCATTACGCTTGATGAAAGAAGGGTGTAAATCTTTCTTTGTGGCTTTTGCTGATGAAGGGGTGGCTCTGCGTGAAGCCTTTATTGATCGTGGACTAGATGCTGATATCTATATTTTAAATGGTTTTTTCCCGGGATCCGAAGGCGTTTATGCGGATTTCCATTTGATTCCGGCTTTAACAGATCTTGATCAGGTTGCCCGTTGGCAAGCTTTTTGTCATATGTCTGGGCGTCGTTTGCCGGCGGCTTTGCATGTTGATACAGGAATGACGCGGACTGGACTTCCTAGTAAAGAATACATGACATTAGCCAGTAACCCGCAACTTTTGGATGGTATGGATCTGAAACTTGTTTTAAGCCAAATGGTTTATAGTCATGATGAGAACTTGACTTTTACCCAACAGCAACGGCAACGTTTTGAACAAGCCATTCGTCATATGCCAAAAATGAAGGCAAGCCTTGCAAAATCAGGCGTCATCTTTTTAGGCCAGGAATACCATTATGACATGGTTCGTCCGGGTATTGCTTTGCACGGGATTAATCCGACGAATGCGAAAACCAACCCATTAATCCAATCTATGGAATTATGGGGACGAATCTACCAAATACAAGATGTCGCTGTTGGTCAAAGTATTGGGTATAATCAAACATTTGTGGCAGCTAGTGCCCGTAAAGTCGCAACTATTGGTGTTGGTTATGCCGACGGTTATCCTTGGGCAATGGCTAATAAGGGTCATGTTTTTATTGCGGGTCAAAAATGTCCGATTCTGGGGCGTGTGTCTATGGATGTTATGACTGTTGATGTCACCGACATCCCTGAGTCTCAGCTAGAGATTGGTGGGTGGGCTCAACTCATCGGTCGAGATATTTCTGTCGAAGAGATTGCCAAAACTGCCGGTACCGTTCCCTATGAAATCTTATTACGCATGGGTGACAGATTTAGACGCGTATACACGGCACAGTAATATTTAATATTAAAATTTTATATAAAATAAAGTAACCTATAATAGATACCTAGTAACTATGGGGTTGACAATGGTTTACTTTCTGACGATTATCGTCACACTATTACAATTAATAGTGACAATCCAAGCGATGGATATTGATGAACATGAGGCGTTTATTCTTCCGATTGATGTGAATCAAGAGGTTTTTAGCTATTTATCACCACTGGATCTCAGAGCGTTAAAGTTAACTGGAAATCAACAAGTTCTGAGACAACTTTATGTTTTCACAAAAGCAGAAGTAGAACGGTCCCTTTATCAAAAAGGTACCTCGCCTGAATTATATAAAGAGCGACAAAATCTATGTGATACTTTGCCATTTGCTTTTGATGATTACCAAAGTCGATATAACCTCATTACACATTTTGATCAAATTGCTGAGATTACTCAAGGCGCTGTTGTTGATTCGCATTCCTGTAGATTTGGTAAATTCTCATCTGTTCTCCAGGTATCAGTTTTGGACTTTATGGTTTCTCTGCACAATGAAGCAGCAATTAAGTTAAAATTTCTTGGACTTATCCGTGGTGATTATGGATATGAAAAAAATCATCCACAAGCCCATGCGTTTTTATATGAACATGTTCTTCGAGGAAGTCCGGTAGCCTCAGATATGCTTCACAATGGACTACTGAACGGCTCTTATTTTTTCAGGGCCAATCCCCAAAAAGCGCAACAACTATTAAATGATAAAGTTAGCGAGGGGCAAGTTTGGGCATTGGAGCGCCAGTATAACCGAGTCAAAAAAGGTTGGAGGATTTGTGACCCAGAAAATCCTGAATTAGCCCATGAATTTCTTTTGTATCACGTCGATTCGTTAAATATCTGGGCGGTGCAAACATTTTTGGATTTAATGAGTGATTATCAACATAAAGACACGCCCGAGTTTATTAATAGAACAAAACAATTGATCGCTCAACTCCAAGAACATGGATATCCTTGGTTGAAACGCGCTAAGCTTAAGGCCTTGGCAAAGGGTTATTACCCTGGCGAAAGAGCAAAAGATTACTTAATGGATGGTGTAAAACGTGGAGAGAGATGGGCTGTTCAGTCCTATATTGAGGGATTAAAATATGGCTCTTACGGTATTAACGTCAGTAAAGAAGAACTCCGGCAACTGATCGACCAAGGCTGTCAAGAACTGGATCCGCTAGCTTTGTACGAAAAATACGATATCCATCATTCAGTCTATCGCGGATTTGTTTGGGATGCGGATCCGAAATGTGGTTCAAATATTCGCCAGACCGCTATCCGTTTAGGGGAATCTTGGGCAATCAAGGAAGAAATTATCAGTCAGGGTAACCAGAGTTATCGTGGTGAGCCGGTAAATCTAAAACTATTAGAGCAAGTTTTTGATTTGCATGCTGTGCCAATGGCGTAGTTAGATTGATAATTTAATTGTGTCAACGATTGTCCTTATGACGTAATCTTTAGCACGCAAACTTGTAAAGGGTTCAGTTTTTACGTCATCTTGAATAAATTTGGCAAAATAAATGATGCGATCATCTTTTGCGATCCAGCCAACAAACCAGCCTTGTCCTTTGTCTAATTCAAGTCCTTGATCATCGCGTTGATTGCCATACCCGGTCTTACCATATAATTTCCAGCCATCAGTCAAATCTTGGACATACATAATGTCACGAACTTTTTCAATAACGCCAGAGCTTAAATTGAACTCTCCTGCATTCAGATGTTGAAAGAATTTTATTTGTTCTTCGGCTGATAGTTTTAAGCTTCCCATAATCCAAGGTGTCTTTTTCGACCAAATTAGGGATTGATTGCCATAGTCAAATTGCTTTAAGTAATCTTGTACTGTTTTGCGCTTTAATCCCTCAATAACATACAGGGAATACCAGACACAGCTGAATTGGAGCCATGTCTTTGGTGTTTGGGGTTGACGCCAATTTTCTAACCAACCATCGTGTTTATTCGGATCAAAATTCAGCTTTGGTGTTTCGGAATCAATAAGAATTCCTTGATCAAATCCCATCACGGCCAAAACAGGTTTAAATGTGCTGCAGGGTGAGTGTTGGATTGTACAATCCCCTTCGCGAATTAAATCATATCCGTTTTCAACAACAAGATAGCAAGACTGATTTGCCCAAGCTGACGTCATAAGTGTCAGGAATAAAACGATAATTTTCATTGGTTTATTTTCGAATGAGTTCTAAGACGTCACGCCGTAAATCGTGATTGGTTTTAAAGAGTCCCGTCATGTGCGTTGTCACCATAGTGACCCCTGTTTTATGGACGCCGCGACAGGACATGCACTGATGTTCGCCCTCTATAACGACAGCGACACCAAAAGGATTAAGGGTTTCATCAATGGCTTTTGCGATTTCAACAGTCATTTTTTCTTGGATTTGTAATCTTTTGGAAAAAATATCAACAACTCTGGCAAGTTTACTGATCCCAACGACTCGTTTGTTTGGTAAATAAGCCACATGAGCCACACCAATAATGGGTGCCATATGATGTTCACAGTGGGATTCAAAGCGGATATCTTTCAAAAGAACAATCTCATCATAGCCTTGAGTTTCCTCAAAAACCCGTATTAGATATTCTTCCGGTTTTTCAGCATATCCTGCAAAATATTCTTCATAGGCTCGGACAACGCGTTCTGGTGTTCCTAGTAATCCTTCACGGTTCGGATTATCTCCGGCCCACTGAATAAGGGTTCTAATCGCTTGCTCTGCTTGCTCTCGTGTCGGTTTTGTCATGTTAGTTCAATATAATGGGTTGATAAGGGCTGTCGAGAGAAAAAGCAGGGACATCCACCTCAAAGAGCTCGCCGTCATTACGACTCATGCTATAGTGTCCTACCATAATGCCGGAGGGGGTTGTCAGCGGAGTGCCGCTTGTATATTCATAAATTTCACCAGGCTGGATAAGCGGTTGTTCACCCACGACGCCTGATCCCTTCACAACTTGAGTGCGTCCCAACCCATCGGTAATTTCCCAGTGGCGATTTTTGAGTTGGACGGGCAGTGTTCCAAGGTTCTCGATGCGGACATGATAGGCCCATAAGTAATGGTTTTCATCCGGTGCTGATTGATTATCAAGATAAATTGGAAAAACAGTTACGCGAATATTCTGACTTTCGGTTGTGTAAGATGGTGCTAAGGGTAGATCACTTGTCATTTGAACACTCCTCCTGCTCAACAAGTTAGAGTAAAACTCTCCACAGACAATATTTTTTATACTTCTATCATATCCTAGAATACGATAGAATGTCATAACAAATGTTTAAACGGAATTGAAATTATGGCCGAAAAAGATAAGTTTGATGAATTTTTAGAAGAAGTTGAACAGGATATCCGACAAGAACGATTTAGACAACTTTGGGAAAAGTATGGTAAACAGGCAAGTTCAGCACTAACAGCCATTCTTGTTGTCTTGGCAGGATATTCTCTGTGGAGTAATTACCAAAACCGTGAGCTAGAGCGTCAATCCGATTATTATATCAAGGCGCAAAGCTATCTTGAGCAAGGCGAGACCTCTAAAGCGTTGGCTATTCTAAAAGACATGACGTCTGGCCATAAAACTTACGCTACATTCGCTCGTTTTTCTGAGGCATCCATCTACTCCACGCCCGGTGAAAAACAAGACATGGCTAAGGCAATTGAATTGTACTCTGAGATTGCCAAGGATTCCAAATTAGATACAATCTGGCGTGATACAGCACAGCTTCAAGCCATTAGCTTGTCCTATGAACATGATCCAAAGGCAGCGGATAAATTGCTTGCTGAACTTGATATTCTAGCCGAAGAAGGCCGCCCTTTGCGTGCTCTTGCTTTGGAACAAAAAGGTGTTATCCTGTATTTGTCCGGTAAGAAAAAAGACGCAGCTGAAGCTTTTGTTGCGGCCCTTCAGACACCAGAAGCACCCGAAGGTGTTAAGCTGCGGGCGCAGACCATGGCTCAGCAAATTTCAAGTGAATCATGAAAAGTAATAGAATGAATTCGATATAAGAACCACTTCGTCCTCAATGGGAGAGGTGGTTTTTAAATTGAATTTAGATGAATATAAATGCTGACTTAAGCCTTTCTTTCATCAGAGAGGCCTTTTGAGACCCGGATAAATGACACGACCATTTTTTATTGTACGAAATAAATTAATAATTCTCACCCTAGGGCTCATATTAGCAGGATGCTCGACAAAAATTGAACGAGAATTAGAGCCTGTCTCATTTGATCAGCTGCCAGGGTGGCATCGTGATCATCAACTTCAAGCGTTACCAGCGATGCTTAAATCTTGTGATATCATTTTGAAAAAATCCCCCTGTACTGAAATGGTTACAGGAAGGAATGGTACCGGTGAGGCCCGCGACTGGTTTGGTTTTTGTAAAAAGCTGAAAGTTAAGAAGTTTAAATCAAATGCACAATTCCGACAGTTTATTGAGTCTGAGCTTCATCCTTATCGGTTATCAGCAGGCGGAGATGCAAACGGTGTCTTCACTGGGTACTATGAGCCGATTCTTAACGGATCATTGCGTCGCCATGGAAAATATCAAACGCCCCTTTATAAGGTTCCGGGCAAAAGAATTAACTATAAAATTCCCCGGTCACGGATAGTTAAAGGTGCTTTAAAAGGAAAGGGCTTAGAACTTGTTTGGGTTGATGATCCTGTTGATGCCTTTTTTATTCAAGTCCAAGGTTCTGGGCGTGTTCGGCTGGATAATGGTCAGGAAATTCGCTTAGGGTATGCCGGGCAAAATGGTTACCCCTATTTTGCGATCGGTAAAGCCTTGCTTGATATGGGCGAACTCCAGCACGGCCACGTGACCATGCACAGCATTAAAAAATGGCTTCGCGCCCATCCAAAACGGGCTGAATCCATTATGTCAAAGAATCAGTCCTATGTGTTCTTTAAAATTTCGCCGACTCATGTAGGGGGACCTATCGGAAGCCATAACGTGCCGTTAACTCCGCGTAGAAGTATGGCTGTCGATCGGAGTTTTGTAACCTTAGGGACACCGTTATGGTTAGATTGTACCCACCCTGATCATCATCATAAACGTCTTCAGCAAATGATGATGGCTCAAGATACAGGTGGTGCTATTAAGGGTGCTGTTCGCGGAGACTATTTCTGGGGCAGCGGGGACCGAGCTGGCTATTATGCGGGTGCAATGAATGCGAAGGGGAACCTGTATGTTCTTTTGCCGCGATGAAACCACCCAAAGATTCTCACTTATGGCATGAAATCACTCAGGGGATTCGACCGTTAAAACATCGATCTCCGGCTCTTTTGCCATCAACACCAACTGTCAATACGGTTCGAATTGACAATAACCGTATTCAAGAGTTTTTTGACAAACATAGCACGACTCTCAATGTGAATTCTCAATGGATTGATGAGAGAAAACGCCTCCATAAGCTTGGTAAAGTTATGATCGAAGCGCGCCTTGATCTTCACGGTTATACCCGCCAAGAGGCTCAGGATAAACTTCAACGATTCGTCGCGATGGCTTATCATGATCGGTTGCGCTGGATTCTTGTGATTACCGGCAAAGGTCACCCTGATAATCCGGAAACTCTGAAAAAACTTGCCCCACAATGGTTTGAATCTATGTCACTGGTAACCGGCTATGGCCCTGCCAAAGACGCACATGGTGGCGGTGGTGCTTTCTATGTTCGGATCAAGGGGTGATTAACCAATGTGGAAAAATAATCTACGCTTATGCCGTCTTGTCTTTAAATTCATCGGTAATACTTATTCCTGATAAGTGGTTTAGTTCATTGATGTAGCTGATATTTACATTCGATTAAAACTTTCCTAGACTTTAATAAACAAGGGGAGTTTTTTATGTCATCATCAAGCCTAAAAATTCAATTATTGCACGCAGATCTTAAAGAATCAGTTACAACGCTTTTATCTCAGATCGGTATTTCTGCACAGAAAATCCATAGTACAGATCTGACATCTTATTCTCCGATTAATGGTGAGGTTATTGGTGGGGTTATGCTGAATATACCAGCCGATATGACAATGGCTATTGACAAAGCCGAAGTTGCCTTTAAACAATGGCGATCAATTCCTGCGCCTAAACGCGGTGAGTTGATTCGATTGTTTGGTGAAGAGTTACGCCAGCACAAAGAAGTCTTAGGTCAGCTTGTGACGCTTGAGACCGGAAAAATCTTGCAGGAAGGACTGGGTGAAGTCCAAGAGATGATCGATATCTGTGATTTTGCTGTTGGTCTTTCACGTCAATTATATGGCTTAACCATCACATCTGAACGGCCAGGTCATCGCATGATGGAGACATGGCATCCCTTGGGTGTTGTTGGGCTTATAACACCATTTAATTTTCCTGTTGCGGTTTGGGCTTGGAACTTTGCCTTGGCCCTTATTTGTGGCAATGCAACGGTTTGGAAGCCGTCAGAGAAAACGCCTCTCACAGCCTCAGCTTGCCAGCATTTATTTGAAAATGCGGCTGCAAAATTCAAGGAAGCCCCTGAAGGTTTATCTTGCCTTGTTCAAGGGGGACGTGAGGTTAGCGATGTTTTGGTTGATCACCCGAAAGTGGCGCTTGTTAGTGCCACAGGCAGTACAGAAATGGGACGATCTGTCGGACAGAGAGTTGCAAAACGTTTTGGGAAGTCACTTTTAGAATTAGGCGGCAATAATGCCATGATCTTAACCCCATCTGCTGATTTGAATTTAGCTTATCGGGCTATTACGTTCAGTGCTGTTGGGACAAGCGGTCAACGCTGTACGACTTTGCGTCGCTTGTTTGTGCATAACTCTATGAAAGCAGATGTTATTGCAAAACTAACCTCTATCTATGACAGTATTCGTATTGGAAATCCTCTCGAGGACGGAATTTTATGTGGCCCGCTGATTGATGAACATAGCTTTACAGCTTTTATGAAAATAATTAAAAAGGCGCAGTCTGAGGGTGGGAAACTCGTGGCTGGCGGGCAGCGTGTGCTAACAGACACTTATCCTAAGGGTTATTATGTCTCACCTGCTTTGATTGATATGCCAAGCCATACGGATGTTATGTTTACTGAAACATTCGCACCAATTTTATATGTTTTGGGGTATGATACCTTAGATGATGCAATTGTGATGAATAATCAGGTTCCCCAAGGCCTGTCGTCTTGCATTTTTACAACAGATGTTCGTGAAGCTGAATATTTCTTGAGCGCTTTGGGTAGTGACTGTGGTATCGCCAATGTCAATATTGGCCCCAGTGGTGCTGAAATTGGCGGTGCTTTTGGTGGTGAAAAAGAAACAGGTGGCGGCCGAGAATCGGGCTCCGATTCATGGCGTAACTACATGCGACGTGCAACAAATACGGTTAATTATTCATCTGAATTACCCCTTGCCCAAGGGATTAAATTCGATTTATAGACGAACTGAAATATGATAGATTGTATAAAAACATCAAGTCGATTAGGTATAAATATGTTTAAAAAGACACTTCTTTCTTTGCTGATAGCAACGACCCTGTCAGTTTTTGCTGATGAATCCTATGGCGATCTCAGTGCGCGTTTGGATGATATTGAAAAGAAAGTTGCCGGCCAAAGCCCGAGTGGTCATGAATTTGCCACAAAAGAAGATCTTGAGAATCTTTTAAACCAAATTAAAGAGTTGCGAGGTCGTCTTGAAGTTGTTGAGCATGGTGGTCTTAATAAACCAATTTCATCGGCAACTGAGCCTAGCCAAAAAACTGATATGCCTAAGGATGATGCGGATGCAGACGAGTCTGGCGATGATGACGGTGATGTTGATGCAATCTTGAAAGATTTGCAAGACTCAAATCCAAAAGATATTGCAACCAAAAAAGCTGAAAAAGAGGCGCCGACAGGTACTCTCGATAAGGGAAATGAAACGGCTCAGTATGATCAAGCCATGGGATTGTATAAGAAAAAAGAATATGCCGAGGCTGAAGAAGCTTTTAGATTCTACACAAAACAATACCCTAAGGGTAAACAAGCAAGCCAAGCTAAGTTACATATTGCTGAATGCCAACTTGCTCAGGCAATAGAATCCAAGGATAAAAAGGCTGCGAAAGATGCTGCTGCTGATTTTGCTATTGCCTACAAAGCAAATCCAAAAGGTGCTCTTGGGGCGCAGGCTTTGTTGGGTATGGCAAAATCCATGAAACTCCAGGGTGATAAAAAGAAGGCTTGTATCGTTTTGAAAAAACATCAAGCAGATTTTCCAAAGGATAAAGGAACAGCTATTAGTGCTAAAAAACTTTACAAAGAATATGCGTGTTAATTTATGCTTTCTCTTCCTGATTTTTTACCAGCAGTTAAGCCGGGCCTTTATCTTGTTGCAACGCCCATTGGCAACCGGGGAGATATTACGCTGCGTGCCTTGGACGTGTTGCAGCGGGTTGATTTAATTTATTGCGAAGACACGCGGACGAGTAAACCTCTGCTGGATACCTTTGGGATAAAAACTCCGTTCAAGGCCTTGCACGACCATAATGAAGATAAAATGATTCCGGATGTTATGACGCGCATCCAAGCAGGGCAAGCTGTCGCATTGATTAGTGATGCTGGGATGCCTCTCATCAGTGATCCTGGTTTTGTTATTGTGCGTGCTTTGCAAGACAATAACCTTCCTGTTACGGTCATCCCCGGTGCATCCGCCGTTATAACAGCAGCCGCTTTGTCTGGGATTCCAACGGATAAATTTATGTTTCTAGGTTTTATGAATCCAAAAGATATAGTTGTGTATAAAGATGTGGATGCAACCCTGATTTTATATGAATCACCGCATCGTCTTTTGAAGTCTTTAGAACAATTAGCAATAATCTTTTCAAATCGTCAGGTTGCTGTTACGCGTGAACTTACAAAACTTCATGAAGAAGTTGTCCGAGGAGCCTGGGCAGATGTTATTGCTAATTTTACGGCGCGCGATAAAATCCGTGGTGAATTTGTTCTCGTTCTATCACCGCCAACTCAAACTGAGCACTTATCCGAAGCAGATTTAGATCAAGCTATCTTAGATGCCCTTAAAAGCCATACATTAAAGGATGCGTGCACCCTTGTTGCGGGGGCGTTGGGCTTACCTCGTAAAGATGTGTACAAACGAGCTTTGATACTAAAATGAAATGGACAAGCTACACAAAAGGAGTTCTGGCCGAATATGCAGCGGCTTTGTTTTTGCTTCTTAAAGGATATCGTTTGCTTGAGCATCGCTATAAAACCCCTTGGGGTGAAATTGATTTGATTGCCAAACGTGGAAAAACTCTTGTTTTAATCGAAGTTAAACGACGAAAATCTCTTTTTAATGGTCTGGAAGCTATTACCCCTCATCAGCAACGTCGTATCGAAAATGCTGGTCAAGCATACCTTGCTTCGAGTAGACTAAACACCAAAAGCCTGAGGCTCGATGTTGTCGTGGTTACTTCTTGGAGAATTCACCACGTCAGGGATGCTTGGCGCGTCACTTAAACGGAGGACTATAATGAAAAAAAATATCATCGTTTTATCTGTAACAACTCTCATCCTGTCTGCCTGTGCCCCGGCTATTATCGGTGGTGGTGCTGCGGTAGTTGGTGGTGCTATGGTGAAAGAAAAAGGCGTTTCTGGGTCACTGACCGACACGAAGATTTCAACCAAAATCACTGTTGCTTTGTACCAACACGATCCGAATCTTCATGCGGCCGTCAATGTGATGGTACAAAATGGTGAAGTGATGCTGACGGGGGCTGTTGAGACTAATGAAATGCACTTAGAGGCAGTTCGTATTGCGTGGAGTGTCGAAGGTGTTAAGCGTGTGATTGATAATATTTCGGTATCAAAGGGAGCCTCTTTTGGAGCCTATGCCAAAGATAGTTGGATCACAACACAGGTAAAATCCAAACTCCTCTTTGATCAAAATATTCAATCTATCAATTATAGCATCAAAACCTTAAGCGGTAACGTCTATTTAATGGGTATTGCTCAGGACAAGGCAGAGCTTGATATGGTTATTCATCATGCCCGTCATATCGATGGTGTCAACAAAGTTGTATCGTATGTTCGGCTCAAAGAAGATATTGTTGAGTGACAACCTGAATTAATATTAGTGAGAGCTTCTTGTTCAATTTAATATAATTCTATAGAATAAATTATAAGGTATTTTACAGGTGAAAATTTTATGATCTATTCAAAAAAAACCCTCTTAGTAAGTTTATTATCAGTTTTTGGGGGGATTGCTCAGGCTGAATCTGGTAAAAAGGTTATCCCCTATATCGGGATATCTGGAGGGATTGATCATCTCTCAGGTAAACGCGGTGAGTTTATAACTGAAGATGATGCAGGAGGAACAGTTGTAACGACCCGCATAAGTAGCGGTAAAAGTATGTCAAATAGCAATATTGCGCTTTCTGTATTTGGTGGGGCTTTGTGGCAACCAACGTCAACTTCTTTTGTTTTTGGCCCTGAGCTTTATTTTGGCCGCTCAACAGTAAAGTCACGGTTAACTGACGTAAGGCAAGATTTAGTGCCTCAGAACCGTTTCTATAGTAAAGAATTGGAACGTCGGTACAATTACGGGTTTACAGCACGTGCTGGTGTAAAATGTAATAGCTTGGCATTCTTGTTTGCTATTGGTTTTGACCGGGGTCATTTTAGAGATCGTACTGTTTTAACTTATGATCCAACCAACATATTAACTATACGTAATAACAAATCAAAAGGTCTATCAGGACTTGTATTGGGAGCAAGCGCAGAAAAGCAAATTCAAAATTTCATGGTGGGATTAGATTTCAAATATACAAAATATAGTAAATTATCGACGCAGCACGTATTTGATGCAGGCCCAGGTTTGATCCCGGGTACGATCAATATAACGGCACGTCCAAAAGTTTTTACAACGTCGTTAAGACTTTCCTATTTGTTTTAAAATACTACCTTTATTCAGGAAAAGGTTTAACTGGGAGGTATTACCGATGAAAATTTTAACAACGACCCTTTTGCTATCTATAGCGATGCTTGAATCACAGGCTATGGATGATCGTGCTCCTCTGCAACTGTCGGGTACAGGGATGCAATTGAAAAGAAGTGTGGTGCTGGCTCTTAAGGTTTTGAAGCAACGAGCCAGCGAGGGCGATGAAAATGCCAAGAAAGCTTTAGCTTTGGGCGAGACGCAAACAGCTGTTGAAGCTTATAATCAATCACTTATGGCTCAACGATATCAGACCCAATCGGGCTCACCAGGGGGATCCTATGCTCCTCCGCCAAGTTATGAAAATATGACGCGCGAGAAGATGGCTCAATTGTTAGAAGAGAGCGATAACACCATTAATGCGCGTATTGTGGCAATTGAAACAAAGTATTACAACGGTGAAAATGTCACCCCGGACGAAGAAGCAGAGCTTGAATTCCTGCGTAAACAATTGGATTTATCTCTTCCGGACCGTATTAGTTATGAGGAACATAAAGCAAAGATCCAAGCTGATGCATTAAAAGCAAAACTCGGTGCAGAAGCAAGAGATGCACGAGACAAAGTAAAATCCGAAGCTGAGAAAAAGAAACGGGCAGAATTGCTTGCTCAATATAAAGTTACATATCAACAAGTGCGAGCTAATTTCACGTCGCTTTCTTTAGAACAACAAGAAGCTTTGAAAAATTATTATAGAGAATCGACGCTATGGAAAATACTCTATCTGTCTGTAGATGAGAATGATTTTTCTCAAGATAGTCCGTTATCCGGTCAGTATTATGAACGACAAATCACAGGACAAATCGGTCTTCGTGAGATGAATCAGGATGAACTTCAGGCTTTGGTTTATGCCCTTGATAAAATGCCAACGAAGATGAAACGGGAAGTTCTGCTTAACCAAATCAATTTGAGGCTTGTCTCTGGAACTGTTACTCCGCAATCTTCGTTAGAGGTCGGATTAGCTAAGTCAAAAATGGGATCATCGCCAAGGTCAGATTCCCCACCGCCACCACCACCCCCATCGGATGATGCTGGTATGCCGCCACCACCTCCCCCTCCCTCATCATCTCAAGGTAAAACTGGTGGTCAAAAAACCTATGAACGGCCAAAGTTTTCTGATGAAGATCTAAAAGCCCAGATGGATGAAATGAGACGAAGAGCCGAAGAACGGCGAAAACAGCAAGAGGCTAAGAAGAACTCCACGCAGTAATACCTGGGGGTGCCGCAATATATTCAAAGCATCGTTGGATCCAAGTCTTGTGGGGATGAAGATACGTCAGGAAATTTCCATAGTCGCATTTTCTTCCCTCATTTTGTATAGGATAAACGGTCAATGAATACGGTGTGTTTAAGAACCAACATGACAATACTCTGGTTGCACGTCCGACGATTTGTTTTCTCATAGAATAGGGGAC
The DNA here is from genome assembly GCA_019636055.1 of Candidatus Paracaedibacteraceae bacterium. NCBI lineage: Bacteria > Pseudomonadati > Pseudomonadota > Alphaproteobacteria > Holosporales > Candidatus Paracaedibacteraceae > Candidatus Paracaedibacteraceae bacterium. The sequence continues at coordinate 140,050 of JAHBYH010000002.1, read as the reverse complement.
AATACTCGCGTGGGATGTTAGTCCCCATAGTTCATACATTCCTTCATTTTCCCTAAACCATATTCCTCCGCTATCATGTAAAAATGTTTGTGGGACAGGATGTGAAATTGAACCGTAAAACCATTGTTCATAATTGGTTGTGGAGAGTTTTAAGAGTGTGTCAGGCTTGAAATAAGCCGATAGTACACCACCCTTGGTAAGGCTAAAATCTCCGGACCATGCAACAGGGTTTTGATCTGTATCGATTAATTGTTTCCCTGCTAAATCAAGAGCCCATCCGCAAGATAAGGTTGTTAAGGTAATGGATTCACCAGGAGGTGATTCCGGAAAACAAACAGAAGGGCAACATGGGGTAGATGACTCTAATTGGTAGAGTGCCAAATCAGTTGAAATGGTCCTGTCTGATTGTAATTCGCTGTCGGTCCATTGATTGAATGTCTTGTTTACAAGATGTATTGTTCCTGTATTCGATCTGAAATAAATTTTGCAATGAGGGTCACGTTTCATGACAGTCATCAAGAAATGCCCGCACCCCAATATGATATGTGTTTGTGTTGTCCTATCAAAGGAGTAGGGAAAAGCGGATGCGTAATCTAAACACTGTTTGCCGTCGGCTGAATCTGCATAAAGGGTTCCGGGATACAATATGTCGGCATATTTTTGGCCATTCTTTGTTGCCTCACTTAAATCATGCAACTCAGTAAATATTCCGCCATAACTTACAGAACTTAAGCTTATACAATATATTAAAAATAGTCTTAACATCGACATACCAACTTTTGTTTTTGTCTTGATAATTTCTCGTTCTAAAATATAAAAAACAATACCTTATTCATATAAAAATTATCGTAATTTCCAAGATCAAACAAATTATTTTTTCCCTTGCAATCTGAATCGAGATTCGTTAGCTTGAGGAAGTAACCTGATTGTGGGGTCATAGCTCAGCTGGGAGAGCGCTACAATGGCATTGTAGAGGTCAGGAGTTCGATCCTCCTTGGCTCCACCACTTAATCAAAGATATTCCATGCAAAATCATCGCCAATTCGCCCGCCAAACACTGCGATATTTATCTGATTATATTGAACAGAACATTATAAGTCTGGAAATTGAGCCCAATGATGAAGATTTGCTCATCATTGATAATCAGAATCGCCATTTTTTGTTGAATTATCATGGGGTAACCCACCAAATCTGGTATTCATCAGCGGTATCGGGCGCTCATCATTTCTCTCTACAAGATAATGGGGTGTGGCAATGTACCCGTAGCCAGCGCCGTTTATTTGATGTACTGTCAACAGAGTTAGGTATGATTACGAGTCAGGAAATCCACATTCCCCATGCGTGAGAAAAGTTCAGTTGAGTATACGACGAAATCCCAACGTCCCAGTAGTAATAATATGGCAATTTTAAGCCATTTTTTGCCATTCTTACTTCGGTATAAACGTCAGCTATTTTTAGGCACAATTTCGTTGGTTCTAGCGTCTATTTCTGTTCTGGGGCTTGGTTTAGGATTGAAAGGTCTTGTTGACCAAGCTTTTTCCCAAGAAAACTCCTACGCTTTAGACCAAGCAATTCTTTTTATGCTCATGAGCGTGATTATTATGGCTCTGTCAAGTTTTGGTCGAACTTATTATGTGTCTTGGCTTGGCGAAAAAGTCATGTCTGATGTTCGGGAGCGAGTTTATAACCATCTTCTGACTCTTGATGTTGGCTATTTTGAGGCGATACGTCCGGGTGAAATTATTTCAAGACTGAGTACTGATACAACGCTCATTCAAATCTTAATCGGGAATTCTGCAGCACTGGCCATCCGGAACTTGCTTTTATTTGTTGGTGGTGTTGCGATGATGCTGACGATGTCGCTTAAGTTATCAGCATTGTCACTTTTGATTATTCCTATGGTCATTACCCCGTTACTTGCCTTTGGTAAACGGGTAAAGGCCAATGCCAAAACAACGCAAGATGCTGTTGCTAATTTGTCAGGATATCTAGAAGAATCGTTGAGCAGTATTCGAACATGCCATGCTTTTCAGCGTGAAGACTATGACGTTTCTTTGTTTAAAACTGCGTCAAATCAGGCTTTTTTGAAATCGAATCAGTATTTGCTCAATCGATCTTGGTTGGTTTTTCTCGTGATGACTTTTGTTTTTATTGGCATTAGTGGGTTGCTGTGGATTGGAGGGCAAGACGTTTTAAACGGGACTCTGTCCGCAGGGCAGCTAACATCATTTCTATTCTATGCCTTGACGGCTGCGGGATCAATTGCTTCGTTTAGTGAAATTTATGCTGATATTCAGCGGGCGTCAGGGGCAGCTGAGCGTCTTGTTGAAATTCTTGAGACATCACCAAGAATACAATCTCAAAGAAAGAGAGTGCTTCCAAGTCAATCAAGAGGGACGATTGCTCTTCATAATGTGTGTTTTTCATATCCCACCAATCCGGGTAAAGACGTCCTAAAGAATGTGACATTGTCCATAGCGCCGGGTGAAAAAGTTGCTTTAGTTGGCCCGTCGGGAGCTGGGAAAAGTACAGTTTTATCATTATTACTAAGATTTTACGATGCTACCGCCGGATCTATTTATGTTGATGGTGTGGATACCAAAGATGTAGATATATCTGAGCTTCGTTCTCGTTTTGGTATTGTGCCCCAAGATCCAATGATTTTTTCCGGAACGTTATATGAAAATATTATGTATGCAAAACCAGACGCCTCGGAAACAGAAGTTTGGAATGCGATAGAGGCCGCTTATTTAATGGACGTCATCCAAGGGTTGCCACAAGGAATTCACACGCAACTGGGTGCTAAAGGTATGCGCTTATCAGGAGGGCAAAAACAAAGATTGGCCTTAGCCCGTGTTTTCTTGAGGGATGCGCCGATTCTGTTACTAGATGAGGCGACAAGTTCCCTTGATGCTCAGAGTGAATCATTTATTCAAGAAAGCCTAAAGAATCTAATGATGAAAAAAACCACTCTGGTTGTTGCTCATCGCTTATCAACGGTCTTAAAATCTGATAAAATTATTGTCCTCAATGCCGGGAAAATAGAAGCGATTGGTACGCATGCTGAATTAATTGCGAATGACGGATTATACAGAAAATTGGCTATGCTCCAATTTACGGATTCATTAAACGTTCCGGATAATTCTAAAGCTAGAAAAGCTTTGTGGGCTTAATCCCATTCCTCAGTAATCAAGAGCATGTCTAGATTCAAGCTGACGGGCTGAAAAAAATATAGCTATCAGCTTTCTTTTTATGGTACTGGTATAAATTCACAACCCTTTAAGACTAAGAAGAACAATGGACTTACGTAAAAATCTGATTTCTGGATTCAGTGTTTCTTTATTGGCTTTGCCTTTGTGTTTAGGAATAGCTGTTGCAAGCCATTTTCCACCAATTGCCGGAATTATAACTGCCATTGTTGGTGGTTTAATCGCCTCGTTCTTAGGCAGCTCTCCTTATACGATTAAGGGGCCTGCAGCTGGTATGATTGTTGTTGTTTTAGCGGCGGTTACAGAATTAGGGTATGAAAAAACGTTGGCTGTGGGCGTTATTGCTGCTTTTCTTCAAATTGCGATTGCGCTATTTCGTCAAGCCAGCATTGCCGAAAAAATTCCAAGTTCAGTTATTCACGGCCTTTTGACAGCGGTTGGTTTGATTATCGTCATTAAACAGGCTTATGTTTTGATGGGTGTGCATCATATCAAAGGAAATTTGCCCGAGCTGATTGTGAATCTCCCGAACGCTTTTACACAGCTTAACCCCCTGATTTTTGCCATTGGTTGCATGGCCCTTTTTCTGAACTTAACATGGAAGAACTTGGCCATATCTCGCTATGTGCCGGCAACACTATTAATCTTAGTTAGTATCATTACCATAACGTATGTTTTTAACCTCAACAAAGATTTTGTCTACGCGTTTGCCGGGAAAATTTATATGATAACACAAGCTGATTATATTGATCTGCCAACTCATGTGGTATCCGCGATCACTTTTCCTGATTTCACGGATGTTTTATCGTTGGCAAGCCTAAAGCATATTATCGTTTTTACCTTAGTTGGCGCAACAGAATCGTTATTGACCGTTTGTGCCGTGAATTCCATCAAATCAGATGAACCAGCCTCGGACTTAAACAAAGATCTAAAATCTCTGGGGGTTGCAAACCTTGTCAGTAGCCTCATTGGTGGTATGCCGATGATTTCGGAAATTGTTCGAACGCGCGCTAATATTGATTATGGCGCTACGTCCAGTTTATCGAATTTCATTCATGGGGTTTTGTTGCTGTTAGTTGTTGTCTTGTTCCCTGATGTTATGGACTATACGGCGTTAACAGCCCTTGCAGCTATTTTAATTGTTGTGGGCCTTCGTCTTGGATCCCCCCGTGAGTTCATGGACCATTATCAGCAAGGGTGGGCAATTTTTATCCCGTTTATGGGAACTGTTATTACAACCTTGTGTAAAGATTTGTTGAGTGGTGTTGTCCTTGGGCTGGTTTTACATGGTGTTATTCAATTCTTGCGATCACGGTGTAAGCAGACTTCATCAATCTAAAAGTATAATGTCAGTGAGTTTTATATTCAGCTTGTGACAAGCCTAATAATTGACCTATGATGGAAAAAAAAGGAAGGGTTTGTGACAATGATTGATCTACTTCAACAAAAATCATATTTTCTAGCAGGCGCATCAGCCATAGCCACGGGACTTTTTGTATGGGCAACAGTTCGTTGGCAATATCGCCATGCTCTTGAGAGATCTGATAGCGAGCTCCAACGCCTTGATATGATTTTGTCTGATGTGCGTCGTGATGTTCAAGACCGAGAACACCGAATCTTTGAAATGCAAGCAACGTTCACAACTGAAATGGCTGCACGGGCTGTTGCAGAAGAAAAAGCACAGCGGGCAGCGTCCCTTGAACAGCAATTATCCGAAGCTACAAAACAAGGCTCAAGCTTGCGCAGTCAAGTGGCGGAACTTCAATCAGCCTTGACCTATGAACGTCAGCAAGCTGCCGAAAAGATACAGTTACTAGAAAATGCCCAAATCCGTCTGGGTGAAACATTTAAAAGCTTGTCCGCCGAAGCGCTTTCGACAAATAACAAATCCTTTTTACACTTGGCTCAAACAGCGCTGGAAAAGTTCCAAGAATCAGCGCGTTCCGATTTAGGGCATCGTCAAAAGGCGATTGCCGAAATGATGACGCCTGTGCAGCAAGCTCTTCTGAAAGTTGACACGAAAATTCAAGACCTTGAAAAGCAACGCGTCGGTGCCTATGAGGTTTTGCGTGAACAAGTCAAAGAGCTAGTCGGCGCTCAGAAAGATTTGCGTCTTGAAACATCCAATCTTGTCAAGGCATTGCGCGCACCGTCCGTGCGCGGTCAATGGGGGGAAATGCAGTTAAAACGTGTTGTTGAAATGGCGGGGATGGTCTCCCACTGTGATTTCTTAGAGCAAGTTTCAACCACTACGGAAACAGGCCGTATGCGTCCCGATATGATTATCAATCTACCCGGGGGCAAGAAAATTATTGTTGATGCAAAAGCGCCTTTGTCCGCTTACCTTGAGGCACTAGAGGCTCAAGATGATCGTGATCGTCAACAGAAGATGCAAGATCATGCACGCCAAGTGCGCAATCACATTCGTGCCTTAAGCCAACGCGCTTACTGGGATCAATTTAATGATACCCCTGAATTTGTTGTCTTGTTTTTGCCAGGCGAGACTTTTTTTAGTGCAGCGTTAGAATGTGATCCATCGTTGATTGAGGTTGGGGTCAAAGAAAAAGTGATTTTAGCAACCCCAACAACCTTGATTGCCTTGTTACGGGCAGTCTCTTATGGTTGGCGTCAAGAAGCCCTGACAGAAAGTACCCGCGTTATCAGTGAACTTGGTAAAGAATTGTATAAACGAATCAGTGATATGGGGGATCATTTTAGTCGTTTGGGAAAACACCTCAGTCAATCGGTTGATTGTTATAACCAAACATTGGGAACATTAGAACGCCGTGTTCTTGTCACTGCCCGTAAATTTAAAGACATTGATTCATCCTCAACAGTGATGGAGGAATTGGATCATGTTGATGCAACCCCCCGATCTATCCAGTCCATGGAATTGATTGAGACCAATCAAGACAAAGACGTTGCCTGAACATTTCTAATGGAGAATCTCGGGTTTTATCGTGTTAGAGGAAAAAATACGTCTCATTTACGTCAGTAAAAAATGGCAAATCCATCGATTAGTTCCTATAATACAGATGTATTTAACATAGGAGATAATGAATGTTTAAAAAATTAACTTTAGCCCTGATTGCAACAACAGCATCTGTATGTGCAACTGATATAGAAAATCTTCAATACGACACAACATCCAGTCAACAACAAGTTGAATGGCGTACAGGTCATACTGAAACAGGTCGTCGTGGACTGAAAAAAATCACGAAAGTTGAAGTTTGGCAAGGACCAAAGGTTACTCACACATTAACTCTATCATGGAATGAACAAGGTTCTGCTGAATCAAAGAGCGCGCAGCTTACACTGACCTATATCACTGGCATGAGTCAATTTTGGACGCCTGATAATAGTCTTCCTCAGCTTAATGAACAAACTGTTATTAGCTCAACAATCGTTGATGTGGCTGCAAAGGCTGCTGAATGGAAACTTCAAGCGGAGAACCTAGGGGCAGACCTTGGTTATTCTGATTCTGCAAAAAACCAACTAAAAACTTTGGCGCATATTGCTATTGATACTTTGGCAACACACCTCCAACCAACAGCTATGCAATACAAAAGCAGTTCTCGCTCAGAAAAGGTTTGGGGCGAAGCAAAGCGTATTGGCGATCAATCTAGTGACGCTTGGAAAAAAATTGTAAAGCAGGCGGAAGAACTTGGTAAAGACTTAAAACCAAAGATTGTAGATGCAACTGACGTTATTGGAGAACATGCTAAAGATTTAGGTAAAGAAATTGGTGACAAAGTTGAATAGGTAATTATATTTTCACCTCTCCCTCAAGAGGAGAGGTAAAGTAGAAGCTACTCCCCCCGAAAGGCCCAGCGAATTCGCTTGGTTTTATTGGGGGTGAGTTGCCCCATAACAAGCAACATTTGTGCGGGATAGCTGGTATCTAAAACCTCAATATGCATATCTGTGCAATTGCTCATGAAAACCCAGCGTTGATCGTCGGGTGTTTCAATATAAATCTTTTTCCCGTGATGCGTTACTTTCATGTCCGGATGAAAGACAAAACGCAAGGCAAACATCCCGGACACATGGGTTGAAATGATATCTTCGCCACGGAAATCATAATCTTTATTATTCAAATACAAACTTCGTGCTTGGGCAAAGCTCCAAGTCGGGTGATGGCTTTGGTATTCGCCTTCGATCAAGGCGCCTTCGATATGGGTTTTATTCTTAACTTGTAAATGACCATGCGATGACTTTAATGCCTGAGCATACAATCCTCGATCCGACTGCAAAACAACGTCTGCATAGGTAATAATGCGACGTTTGGATGAGCTCCACTCAAAATTAAATATGCCGGTCCCTTCTTCGATATTATTGCATGGTGCCCGCAGTAAGGTCGGTACTTTGTTGAACAAGACCAATCCTGACTTAGCTGTGGCTCGCTCGTATCCCATTTCATTGGCATTTTGGGGCGGGCGTCCCCGTACATCTGACAAAGTCAATGCCATATCCACTAGATTCGGGTTGATTTTTTGATAGGGACCAAAACACGCGATTCCCCCGTCCGTATGGCGGAACAGGCGAACGAGAGGGGCCATGCGTTGAATGGCTTTGTGAATCGATTCTGGTAATATCACATTGGCTTGTCGACATAACGCTTTGAGGTCAATCAACAGGCGCATAATCATTAGTTGTAAAATCGGAGAACGACTACAGTGTCCCCCGTCGGCAAAAATTTGCTGTTTGACCAGTTTGTCTAAATGGCGCATTAACCCCGGTAGTCTGTGGGTTTCATGATTCAGGCAGATAATCACATGAATAAGACCATGCAGAGCATACAATTTTTGGGCCGATGTTGGCACATCCATCCAACTGCGGGATAAATGACGGGCTTGGCGATAAAGGCTTTTAAAAAATTGGGTTCTAAAGCTATCATCTGCGCTAGCACAAAAGAAATCATAGAGACCAACCCAATTGCTTAGGCGATTGCCAACAATATCAGGGCGCCATGCTAATGTTTGCCAGTTTTGATTGCGGTCAATCCAATTCAAAATCAATTGACGTGCCGTCCGTCTTGCACTGTTTTCCCCGTGGGCTCTTAGGTTCCTTAACCATTCAAAACTATGAAGTTCCGCCAGTGCCGATTGTGACAAGTGTTTAGGATACCACAGGTGCTGAAGTAAGGCAGTCTCGCTTCCCAGAATGAATTTTCCATCAATAATTTGACGCCCCTCAGTCAAAGACCCGGGCCAAGAATCGGTTGGGATAACAGCAAGATTTGTTGTTCCTCGCCCACGCAAACTAAGAGAGTAAAGCGGGTTCTTCTGCCAAACAAGCCGAATTTTTTGATTGACCGACTGAATCAACCCTGATTTATCCGGATCTGTTGGCCATTGTTGCAAGTGAAGATAGGCACTCATACTTTAATTGCTCCTCCGTAAGCTAGAAATTAAAGCCTGATACTGGTCTGAAGGTTGCCCAAAAATTGCAGCTCCTGCTACCAATGCTGTGGCCCCTGCGGTAATTGCATTTTTTGCAGTTGACAGATTGATGCCACCGTCGACTTCAAGCTCAATATTGCGACCAGAGCTATCGATCATTTGGCGTATTTCGGAAATCTTAGTCGTTATTTCAGGGATATAAGTCTGTCCGCCAAAACCTGGGTTAACTGACATCACAAGTACTAAATCAATAAACGGGATTAATGGTTCAAGGATTGTTATTGGTGTTCCCGGATTCAAGGCAACGCCGGTTTTGGCACCATAACTTTTGATTTCAGATAGCACGCGGTGTGTGTGAATATCGGCATCGGGGTGAACTGTAATAATATCAGCGCCCGCCTCAGCAAATGCTTTGATGTGGGGTTGAGCCGGCTTAATCATCAAATGAACATCGAGGGGGAGTTTTGTTATAGACTTGACCGCCTTGACCAAAGCGGCGCCATAGGTAATGTTGGGGACATAGCGGCCATCCATAACATCAATGTGTATCCAATCTGCACCTGCCTGCTCAATTGCGGCAATATCACGTCCTAAATTCAAAATATCTGCTGATAAAATAGAGGGTGCAATTTTGATCATATCTATCCCCATGGTCCTTTATTTCTTATTATTGATTGTTGTTGAGGGTTAAATTCTTTTAACCGTTTGATGCGATTGGCTGTTGTCGGGTGCGTTGAAAACAGATTATCCATGCCACCGTGAATCAACGGATTGATAATGAATAAATGGGCTGTTGCCGGATTTTCTTCGGCTATCGGATTATCAATACGCAGCGCTGCCTGTTCTATTTTTTGTAAAGCCGAAGCCAGCGCTTTCGGATCTCCGCTAATTTGTGCCCCTATTGCATCGGCTGAATACTCACGCGTCCGTGAGATGGCCATTTGAACCAGTAGGGCTGCCAGAGGAGCCAGAATCATGACGATTAGATGAACAAGCGCTCCATGGGATCTGTTTTCATCAGAACGATGGCTTGTAAACAAAAAGGGTAATTGGGCTAAATAGCCGATAGCGCCGGCAAGAGTTGCTGTCACTGTCATGGTCAAGGTATCGCGGTTGGCAATATGGGCAAGTTCATGAGCCATGACACCGGCAACTTCGCGAGAGTCTAAGAGCTTAAGCAATCCTGTCGAGGCGGCAACAGCTGCATGTTCAGGATCACGTCCGGTGGCAAAAGCATTGGGTTGATCTGAATGAATGATATAAACCCGTGGCATGGGAAGATTGGCTCTTTGTGCCAATGTTTGAACAATGCGATACAGATCGGGCTCAGTCTGAGATGACACTTCTTGAGCGCCATACATGCGTAAGACAAGTTTATCGGAGTTCCAATACGCATAAAAATTCATTGCTCCTGCGATCATCAGAGCAACCACAGCACCACGAGGCCCTGCAATCAGATGTCCAATGACCAAAAATATCGCGACAATAACGGCAATCAAAAAAAATGTACGAGAGTGATTGTGCATTTTGGGGTTGGCCATCCGATCAAGAATATCTATACTAGTTTCAGTATAGCAAAACCATCTTCAAAAGTTAAGTTTTCCCCATGCCAGACCTACAAGTTAACGATACCGATTTATCTGATGGACAAGAAGATGATCCCAAAGAAAATGATTCAGCCGATAAGCCCGATCCGACACGATTTGGAGATTGGGAAAAAAATGGGCGATGCGTTGATTTCTAATCCACTATTACACATCAACAACCTATCAGTTTTCCGAGATGACACCCCCATTTTAATAGATTTAAGTCTGACTATAAAATCGGGTGATTGGGTTGTTATTCGCGGGCGTAACGGTTGTGGTAAATCCACCTTGCTTAAAACTATCGTTGGGCTTGTGCAACCAACAACAGGGGGTATATCAATTAGTGACTATGCTTATTTAGGGCATAGCAATGGGTTGCGCGATTCTATGACAGTCGGGCAACATTTGAAATTTATGGCGAACTGGTTCAAAGAACCTTTGCAATCAACGCCCGTTGATCACTTAAAAGACTTGTATATTCACCAACTCTCTGCGGGTCTTAAACGCCAGCTTGCCTTGAGTCAGTTTATTCTGTGCCATCGCCCTTTGTGGATTATGGATGAACCGCTTGATAATCTGGATACTCAGTCACGTGATTTTTTCCTCAGTATCATGCAGAACCATATCAAAAAAGGGGGCGCAATATTGCAAACCAGCCATGAATTGATACCAATGAGTGGTGTAAAAGAATTTTTCTTAGATCAGATGAAATGAACTCCGTCCTTGCAAATTCATTGAAAAATCAGGTATTTTAAGACAAAATAGCCGACACTCTAGGGAATAAATAATGCGCGCCGAAGTTGACAGTGCAGCAAAACTCATTGAACAAAATTTAAATCTGATTAAGCGTCACTTGGATTGGGATAAAGCGCTTGCTCGGTTGGAAGAGCTGAATCAACAAGCTGAATCGCCAACTTTGTGGGATGATGCGTCCTCTGCTCAAAAACTTTTGAAAGAACGCGAAGCCTTGTCCAATGCAATTGGCAAAATCAAGGCGCTTCAACAACGCCTTGACGACAACATCGGTCTTATTGAATTGGGTGAGATTGAAGGGGATGAGAGTATTGTTCAAGAAGCCGAACAAGGTATTTTCGATCTCCAAAAAGAATGTGGTCGTCTGCAACTTGAGACATTACTGTCCGGTGAAGCGGATGCGAATAACTGCTTTATCGAAATCAATGCGGGTGCAGGCGGGACAGAAGCCCAGGACTGGACGCAAATGTTGGCCCGTATGTACAGTCGTTGGGCTGAGTCTAAGAAATATAAACTTGAGCTTATTGACGAAAACCCGGGTGATGAAGCAGGGTTGAAGTCCATAACCGTTAAGGTTTCAGGCTTTCAGGCTTATGGCTGGATGAAAACAGAAAGTGGTGTCCATCGTTTGGTTCGTATTTCACCATTCGATTCGAATGCTCGCCGCCATACCAGCTTTGCTTCTGTGTGGGTCTATCCTGAAATCGATGATTCGATTGATATTGTGGTTGAAGAAAAAGATTTACGCATTGATACTTATCGTGCCTCAGGGGCGGGTGGTCAGCACGTTAATAAAACTGAAAGTGCGATCCGTATTACCCACTTACCAACCAACATCGTGGTTCAATGTCAAAACGATCGCTCTCAGCATCGCAACCGCGCCCAAGCCATGTCCATGCTAAAAGCGAGACTGTATGAATTGGAACTCCGTAAACGTGAAGAAGCAGCCATGGCAACATCAGCCAGCAAAACCGACATTGGTTGGGGTCATCAAATCCGTTCTTATGTATTGCAACCCTATCAGATGGTCAAAGACTTGCGAACAGGCGTTGAAAAGGGAAATGCCCAAGGGGTTCTGGATGGTGACTTGGATGACTATCTGGAAGCGGCCTTATCTCAGAGAATCGGTGGTATGGAATAGTTAGGTTTTTTAGCACAAGACAAATCTTTAAAGGTTTGCTATAGTCCAAAGTGGAAGGTTGTGCGGGCGACTCCTTTGCTCATCTGGTCAGGGTCGGAAGACAGCAGCCAAAGTGAAGGCTCGGTCGGGTCGTATCAACCTTCCACGATTTTTTCAACAGGAGCGACTCATCCCCATGACCGAATCCGCCGCAAATTACCGCGTTTTAGCCAGAAAATATCGCCCTCAGACCATGTCAGAGCTGGTGGGGCAAGACCTGCTTGTCAAAACATTAACCCAAGCAATTGAGGCAAATCGATTGCCCCATGCCTTTGTGTTGCATGGTATTCGTGGGGTTGGCAAAACAACGACAGCGCGTATTTTAGCCAAAGCTTTAAATTGTCAAGGCGCTGACGGGCAGAGTGGCCCAACGGCTAACCCATGTGGTGTTTGTTCGTCCTGTGTTGCGATCACAGAAGATCGCCATCTTGACGTTATCGAAATGGACGCCGCGAGTCGAACGGGTGTTGATGATATTCGTGAGATTACGGAATCTGCTCGGTATAAGGCTGTGAATGGTCGGTATAAAATCTTTATCATTGACGAAGTTCATATGTTGTCAAAAAGCGCCTTTAATGCGTTGCTTAAAACATTAGAAGAACCGCCACCCCATGTGAAATTTATTTTTGCAACGACCGAATTAAAGAAAATCCCAGAGACTGTTCTGTCACGTTGTATGAAATTTGACTTGGCTCGGATTACGCCAAAAACGTTGTTTGATTATTTCAAAGGCATTTGTGCCAAAGAATCCGCAACAATTGAAGACGAGGCACTATCTTTATTAGTACGAGCAGCTGACGGATCAGCTCGCGATGGCTTGTCTTTATTGGACCAAGCCATATCACTGTCTCAGAGCAATGTGACCACCGACATCGTAAAGAATATGTTGGGTGTTGTTGACCGTGGTCGATTGTTTGTCTTATTGACTCATCTGATGGAAGGCAAAATCGTTGAGGCTGTGACCGAAGTTCGTGACCTTTATGCTCGCGGGAGTGAAGCAACAGTTCTATTATATGATCTTTTAGATCTAGTCTATTGGGTCACCAGTCTTAAGATTAATCGATCTCTGATGACTGATGTGACATGGCCGGAATCGGATCGACGGGATGGGGCTGCTCTGGCAGATAAATTATCCATGCCTATTTTGATGCGAGCCTGGCAAGTTTTGTCCAAGGGGTATGAAGAAGTGACGCGCTCACCATTGCCTAACCAAGCCGTTGAAATGGTACTTATTCGTCTGGCCTACTTAAGCGATTTACCTTCGGCCGAAGACTTATTAAAGCTAACCTCTGGCGGAAATTCTGGCGGATCCATGCCTACACCGCGAGCAGCAGCGTCTGTGGCGGGATCGGCAAAGCGGATCGAAACTGTGCAGACGATGACCTCATCGATTACAAGTTTCCAAGACTTACTTAAATTTGTGGCTCAGGCCCGTGAGCCCATTTTGTACAGCCATTTAATGCAAGATGTGCATCTTGTGTCTTTTGATGTCGGATCGTTGGTTATTCGTTTAGGAAGCAAGGCACCATCAACATTGCCGACGCAATTGGAAACCCTGTTGGCACGTCAAACAGGGCAACGTTGGACGGTTACAACAACCACGGATGGTGGCGCAGAAACTGTTGTTGAGCAGAATAAAAAACATATTCAGCAACTAGAACAAGCGGCGCTTGATCATCCCTTTATCAAAGAAATGATGGCTCAGTTTTCCGGACTGGTTGCCAAAGTCGAACGACAAGAAACAATCCACTAAGGAGTTTATCCCATGAAAAATCTTGGCCAATTAATGAAACAAGCCCAACAAATGCAACAAAAAATGGCAGAAATGCAAGCCAAAATGGATGCCATGGAAATTACGGGTTCAGCCGGGGCCGGTTTGGTGCAAATCACCATTACAGGTAAAAGCGAAATGAGGGCGCTCAAGATTGATCCGTCATTGGTTGACCCGCAAGAAGTTGAGGTCTTAGAAGATCTTATTATTGCTGCTTTTAATGATGCCAAAGCTAAGCAAGAAACCTTAATGGCTGATGAAATGGGTAAAGTAACCGGGGGAATGAATATCCCGGGGATGAAACTCCCGTTTTGATAGAGACATATAGAGCCGATTCTTTACAAATCGGCTGTGCATATAACTAGGTATACGCTTTGTTCCTCGTTTTCGTATTTGAATTAAAATAATCTAGATATAATTTCAAAGTTGTCACCGAACAGTATCGTTATTATCGGTAATACAATATTCCATAAAGTTCACTGCTTAAACCAACTATCAGATAGGCTGGGCATGAACTACTAGAAGAAATGGAGTAAACCTGAGCAACAAAAACAAAACGCAAAAATCAATAATCTATCTTGGATGATCTTTTTTAATTATTAACCTAATAACTGCTTTATTTCGATTCAACTGTACTTTGATGTCCTCAACCTTACTTTTTCAATAATTTTACAGCCCTAATGAATCGAATTAATGGTTGAGATTTTTTTATTGTTTCTAGTAATTTTGTTGGTTTAGAAATACCTAAAGAAACATCATAATTATTTAATGATAAAATGTCATGTTGAATTCTTATCCCTGTTCTAAGATCTGTCCAAAATTGGTATAATGGGGTTTTCTTTCTAGAAAATTTTGTATGATTTCTGTTGCTTACATACATGCTGTAAAAATGGTCTATACATAATTTATAGGCAAGATACAATCCATTTTCTGTCAAAAGATTGTCAGTCATACAAGATTCATCTGGTTGGGGGTAATCGGTTTTAAGTAGGCTTTCTTCTAAGCTAAGATCGATGCTGGCGGCTTCTTCTTTCCAAGATTTAATAGTCCATCCCTTAGCAATCATAGTTAATACAGCTCCTTCGAAATAAGGTATACTTAACCTATATTGTAAATATTTTGTTTGGACGATTGTCATTATGATGCCAGCTGCATTTTTATCTCCTAATACAGCCATATAATTTAAAGTAGACAAATATGAAGAAGGTTCTAATGTTTTAGGGACTTCTTGTCTTGTTATCTTGTAAAATGTCAAAAATTGGTTTGAAGCGCCGAGTCTTCTTAATTTAGTATTTACATCTAAAATCGCTATAAAAGAATTCAAGTCTAATTCTTCCATAATTTTAAGCCAGATTTCGTTAGGTATATCTAATGCTCGTATATGATGTGTATTTTTTTTCGTACTCCTGAATTGTGATTGTATTCCGTCTTTATTATCTGACGAAGTAGCAAAAGAATCTTGCTTTTTTTTATGATGTTTTTTTAATTCTAAGGAGAAAAATTCTCTATCTTTTGAGGTAAGGAGTGGAAGATCAGCCGCTTCTGTTTGAAAAACCAAGGCACATATAAGTAAAAACTTTGTATTCATTCGTAAATCCTTTATATAGTTTGTTGATATTTAAAAAATAGATCTGAAAACCGCCTCGGTAATATGATCTATTTGTAAAACAGATAATTCGGGGGTTAATCCGAGTAATAAAAAATATATTAGAAATAATATACCTAAAATCCATGGTACTTATTCTGTATAATAATTACATCCGTTATATAGAAAGTATGCAATTTATTTCAAGGGATGATTACCATTCCACCACGATCTAATAGAAAATGTCTCTGGGATTATGTTAAACTCTTTTATAAAGAGGGCCATTTAATTTAGTTTTTCTTTAAAAAAACCAAACAATTTAGAAGGAACTTTTCAGATTTTAAAAAAAGCATCATCTTTGATAGCTTTTTTTAAGTTATGCTTCTAACATCCTTTGACTTAGATAACTACATTAAGTGTACACAATCTAGGCCCTTCCTAAATTATTAAGATCCCTATCATAAGGCTTAATTGCCCTCCAAAAAATTTTTAAATTAACGAATTTTAAATAAACCTATCAATAATATTAAATAAAATAAGTGTGAATTAGAATTATGCTGAGTTTTAGAGATATGGATAAGTTCCTTGTATTTTGTATAAAAATTATAAAAAGGCTATTTTTAAGTATTCCTCTCTGGATGGAGCTTTCTTATGCATCTTCCATTGCTGATGTTACGGATTCTCCAACCTTAATTGCAGCCATTGCAGACCCAACTATTACAACTATAAATTTTAGTAATAATATTACCCTTGGAGCCAATCTCCCCATTCTGGCTGGTCGAGCAGTTACAATTAATGGCAATGGCAAGACCCTGGATGGTGCCAGTACATACTCTGCATTTAAATTAGGAGATGGTTCAACAGGAATTAACGTAAACATCAACAAACTCAGTATTATCAATGCTCGGGCGTCTGGGACTTCAGGTGGTACTGGAGCAGGTGGAGGATTGGGAGCTGGGGCAGCAATATTTGTGAATAATGGCTCTAACCTTATTCTTGATGAAGTTAATTTTACTAATAATGCGGCTACAGGTGGTAATGGCGGCAGTGCTGCAACGGGAGGAGCTCCTAAAGCGCGAGGTACTGGCCCTGGTAATGCAGGAGGTAGTGGCGGAGTAGGGGGAATTTCTAGTAACGGTGGTGCAGGCGGTGCTGCAGGTAGTACGGGGGGTACTGGAACGAGTGGGTTTCCAGGAGGGCCTGGTGGAATTGGTGGTATAGGAGGTCCTGGTGTTTTTGGGACTGGCGGTGGCGGTGGCGGCGGTGGCGGCGGCGGCGGCCAAGGTAATGGTAACCCTGGAGGAAGTGGGGGTGCTGGTGGTATTGGAGGAGCTGGCGGAAATGGTGGCGTCGGTGGTTTTGGAGCTGGCGGCGGCGGCGGAGGCGCTGGCGGTAGTGGTGGTGGTGGCGGTGCTGGTCAAGCCGGGACTTATGGTGTAAGTGGTAATGGGGGCAGCGGAGGTACAGGAAGCGCTGGTGGTATTGGTGGAGGGAATGGTCAAAATGGTACTTCTGGTAGTGTTTCGGGCCCGCCTCAATCAGGTGCTGGAGGTAATGGTGGGGCTGGGGGTGGCGGTGCTGCTTTTGGTGGTGCTGTTTTCGTATCTAGTGGCGGATCTTTAAGTTATGGATCTACAACCAGTTCCAGCGGAGAAACTGGTAGTAGCACCACAGCTGGAACTGGTTCTAATGCTGGAGCTAAGGCAGGTGATGCTATCTTTATCATGTCAACGGGTTCTCTTGGTTTTACACCAGCTTCTGGCCAAACTATTACAATTGCGTCTTCTATCGCAGATGATAGTCCGAACTCGCTTCCAGGTGGAAGCTATGTTGCAGGTACAGGAACTGGTGTAGGTTTATTAAAGTCTGGCGCTGGTACATTAATTCTTCAAGGAACCAATACCTATGTTGGGGGTACGACTATTAACACGGGGACATTGCAAATTGGTAATAATGGGACTACAGGTAGTGTTATTGGTGACATTACAAACGATGCCGCGTTAATTTTTTATCGTAGCAATTCTTTATCTTTCGATAATGTAATTTCTGGGGCAGGAACAGTTATAAAACAAGGTTCTGGAACGCTAACGCTTACAGGGATGAATACTTATACTGGTGTAACTAACATAAGTTTTGGAACTTTAGCATTAGGTGGAAGTGGTTCTATTGCGGATTCCTCTGGCGTTTCTTTGGCTGACGCGGCTTCTACTAATTTTGATATTTCAGGCGTAACAACTAGTGCAACCATAGCTTCATTGACAGGGGGTGGAACTAGCGGTGGCAATGTTATGTTGGGAACAAAACCATTGACCGTAAATGGAACAACGTCATCCACATATGGCGGAATTATTAGTAGCACAAGTGCGGCTGGAGCTTTGATAAAATCTGGGACAGGGTCGCTTACGTTAAGTGGAATAAATACTTATACAGGTGGAACGACTCTTAATGCTGGTATTTTGGCTATTACAGATTATAGATCCCTTGGAAGCGGAGCTTTGACATTTGGGACAGCGGGAGCTACTTTCCGATTAGGTGCGATAATGGCATCCACGATTCCCAACGCATTGACCGTCACAACCAACGGTACTTTTGATCTTAATGGAATTTCTGCTACGGTATCAGGTGCCCTAAGTGGCAGTGGAGCCTTAACAATAGCCAACTCTGGTGGGGGAACGCCATATTTATCTCATATAGGAACGAATAGTTATACTGGGCTAATGACAATTAATAGCGGCGCTGAAATCAGAATGGGATCTGCTCTCAATAATTGGACGGGGAATACTGTAACTAATGGAACACTTAGATTTGCTTATAATAATTCACAAGCAAATGCAACTTATGCTGGTAATATTTCAGGGACAGGAAACCTTTATCAAGGTGTTAATAATATTTATTTGGCAGGGAATCTAACGCATACGGGGACAACAACAGCTGACGTCTCATCTCTCGTAATTACGGGGCCTGGATTCCAAGGGAATGGGGGTTCTTACTCGAATGTTTCAATTGTTAATAACGGAACGGTTGATATTGTTAATGCAACGAATCCGATCCAGTATATAGGCAATTTAACAAATAGCGGTTCAGCCCAATTTGGTATTGGTAATAATACACTCGTATTTGGAACAAGTAGTAATATGACATACGGTGGGACTATTAACAACACCAGTAACATTAATACCAGTGTTCCCGGGGCAAACGGTAAAATTACAAAACAAGGGACGGGAACAGCAACATTTACGGGTATTAACACGTATACAGGTGCGACAACCGTTAATGCAGGAACACTTGCGTTGAGTGGCAGCGGGTCGATTGCGAATACAAGTTTGGTTGATCTTGCTGCCAGTACAACGTTTAGCATCAGCGCCATATCGGCTGCATCAACAACCGTTGGCGCATTAAACGGCAGTGGTGTTGTGACACTAGGTGGCAAAGGCTTAACTTTTGGTACAACGGCCAACACATCCTTGTCCGGAAACATTACAGGGACAGCCGGTAGCAGCTTGAATAAACAAGGGGCTGGAACTCAGACGTTAACAGGATCAACATCTGTTGTTCCAACCGTAACAGTGAGTGCGGGAACATTATATCTGGATCAAACAGGGACATTTACAGCTGCAACTGCGTTTAATAACAATGCAAGCGCAACAATTGGTGAAAACGCTTTACTGTCCACAGGGGCATTTTCCCAAGGGAGTGGCGGTACACTAACCATAGATTTTAGAAATACAGGGACACCGCTGACAGCAACGAGCGCTTCTTTGGATGGGACGTTAGCCTTATCAAACTTTACAACAGGTGCCTTGCCTGCTACAGCAAGCGGATTAGTGCAGAAAACGATAATTTCTAGCACAGGTGGATTTACAGGCGATTTTGCGACAGTTCCATCAGGCGCAACTGCTGTTGATTATATTCTGGCATCCACTACGAAAAATGCAACAACCTATACTGCGGGGTTAGTTTTGTCTTGGAATGCAACAACAACTGTTGCTAATGGGACATTTACTGTTAATACAGGGGATGCTAATCCATCGTTTAATGCCAATACAGTACTGGCAAATCGAACAGGTGTTACCAGTGGATGGAATGGGACGAGTCTAACCAAAGCAGGTGATGGGGAACTTATTTTATCACAGGTAAACACTTATACAGGTGGAACAACGATAAATGCCGGAACATTGAAAATGGGTATTGCGAATGCAATACAAGGGACATTAACGTCGGGAACTGGGGCTGCCAATACAGTTGATTTGAATGGATACGATCAAAGCATTGAACGAGTTGCAGGAGCAAATGCAACATATGGCGAGATTACGAATACTTCCGGGACTTCTGCCCGACTAACAATTTCCCCAACGGGCAGTGATGCCACGTATAGAGGAGATTTAAGGGGGAATTTAGTCTTTAGAAAAGCAGGGACGAACCGATTCAATTTTTATGGAGAGACTGATTCGACGGTGATTATTGAACCAGCTCAAGATATCTTTGAAATAAAAGCCGGGAGCAATGTCACGGGACTGTTAAGGTTTGTCGCATCGTCTATGGCATTCGTATATAACGCTAACAGTACATGGGCGGGATTAGAAAGTACGGGATCATACGGAAATCTAACTGTCGTTGATGGCACAAACAAGGTTATTACGTTACTGGATAATACCAACAATCACAGTTATAGTGGTAGCATATCGGGATACATTGCTTTTGTTAAACAAGGAACAAACACATTTACTCTGCCCAATAGTAATGGGATGAGAGCAATGGAAATCCAAGCGGGTGCTGTTGAAATTGGTAATAACGGTAGCCTTGGTGGATCAGGAAAAACACTGACATTTAATGGTGCCAATACAACATTAAGAACAACAGCTGCTCTTTCTGCTTTGGCAACGGATATCGCTTTAACATCGAATGCGATTATAGATAACAGCACATTTGCATCAACATTTACAGGAGCGATGAGTGGTACAGGGAATGTAACGAAATCCGGTACTGGGTTATGGACTTTGCCAAATGCAAATGCAGGACGAAGTGGAACAACAACGCTAACAGCGGGTGGTATTGCCATTGGAAATGTTGATTCCATTGGTTCTGGTGATCTTATTTTTAATGGTGCGAATACACTTTTGCGAACAACAGCTGCATTTCCTGCTTTTGCCAATAATATTACCTTAACATCGGCAGGAATTATTGATACGAACAGTTTTAATTCAACGTTCTCTGGGGCAATTTCAGGAAACGGTGATCTAACCAAGTCAAGCACTGGAACGCTTACCTTAACAGGGGCGAAATCAGGATCTGGTACAACAACACTGAGTGCAGGCACGCTTCAGATTGGGAATAACGGGACAACGGGAAGCATTGCAGGTAATATTGCAAATGCGGCTGCATTAATCTTTAACCGCAGTGATGATTCATCTTATGCAGATGTTATCTCAGGGTCAGGAACTGTCGCAAAACAAGGTGCCGGTATTCTGACGATAACAGGTGATCAAACATACACAGGTGGTACGACGATTAGTGCCGGAACACTTCAGATTGGCAATAACGGACTAACAGGAAGCATTACTGGGAATATTGTTAATGCGGCGGCTTTGATCTTCAATCGAAGTGATGATTCTTCTTATACAGGTATCATTTCTGGTATCGGCACATTAACAAAACAAGGTGCAGGCGTTCTTTCGGTTACAAATGCGAATACGTACACAGGTGGCACAACCATCAGTGCCGGTACGCTTTCTTTGAGTGGGAGCGGTGCCTTGGTTTCAACAGGAGCAGTTGCAGCCAATGGAACATTCAATATAAGTGCAATCACACCTGCATCAACCACGATTGGTGATTTAAGTGGATCGGGTTCCGTTAATTTGGGTACTAAGAATTTGACCTTTGGGACAGCAACAGCATCAACAACATTTGCTGGAAGCACAGTTGCTACTGCGGGATCATTAACTAAGCAAGGAACAGGTATTGCTGTTCTAACTGGAGTTAATGCGCATACGGGTGGGACAACCATTAGCGCAGGAACAGTGCAACAAGGCATAGCGAATTCTATATCCGGATTGCTGACATCTGGGACAGGATCAGCCAATAGTTTTAATCTAAATGGATTTGGATCAACTCTATCTGGTCTAACTGGTGGTAATGCAACTTATGGTACGATTACCAGTGCAACGGCAGCAACACTGAGTGTTGGGAATAACACGACAGATTATAGTTATGGTGGTATTATCGGTGGTCTTACGGCTTTGATAAAAACCGGAAGCAACGCACAAACTTTGACAAGTGCGAATACGTATACAGGTGGAACAACCATTAGTGCTGGTACGCTTGCTTTGAGTGGGAGCGGCGCTTTGTCATCAACCGGAGCGTTGGCAAACAACGGAACATTTAATATTAGTGCGATTACCCCTGCATCAACCACGATTGGGGATTTAAGTGGGTCTGGTTCCGTTAATTTAGGTGCTAAGAATTTGGTTTTCGGAACGGCAACACCATCAACCACCTTTGGCGGGGCAACAACATCGACAGCAGGATCCATCACAAAACAAGGTACAGGTATTGCTGTTTTGACAGGTTCAAACGCCCATACTGGCGGAACAACGATTAGTGCGGGTACACTTGCGTTGAGTGGTGCTGGAACCTTGATTTCTAATGGGGCAGTCCTGAACAACGGCATATTTGATATCAATGCCATTACACCAGCATCAACCACGATTGGTGATTTAAGTGGATCAGGTTCCGTTAATTTAGGCACTAAGAATTTGATTTTTGGGACAGCAACCGGGTCTACTACATTTGCAGGAACAACTGCGGCAACAGCTGGATCAATCACAAAACAAGGGACAGGTACAGTTGTTTTGACGGGGGCTAATGGTCATACAGGCGGAACAACCATTAGTGCTGGAACCTTGAGCTTAAGTGGAAATGGTGCTTTGGCATCCACCGGTGCTGTGACAAACAATGGTACATTTAACATCAGTGCTATTACACTAGCATCAACGACAATTGGTGATTTAAGTGGATCGGGTGCTACAACACTTGGTGCTAAAGAGTTAGTGTTTGGGACAGGATCAGATCAATCATTGAGCGGTAATATTAGCGGAACCGGTAGTTTAACAAAGCAAGGTGCAGGTACACAAACTTTATCAGGGACAGGATCTTCTGTTGGAACGGTCAATGTTAACGCTGGTGAGATTAAACTATCTCAGGCAGGGGGGAATGCCTTTACTGCCACAACTTACAACAACACGGCCACAACAACTGTTGATCCAACAGCTCGTTTGGTGGCGACAACCTTTAACCAAGGAAATGGTGGTGCTTTGAATGTTGATTTTGGCAGTTCAGTGACGCCGGTTACTGTCACGAATGCAACAATTGATGGGGCTTTAAATGTCAATAGCTTTACTTTAGGAACGCTACCGCCCAATACAACATTTGTTACAAAAACCTTGTTCTCGAGCACTAATCCTATTGTGGGTAATTTTACTGTTCCTTCTGACATTGGGTCCAGTGCAGATTATTTGGTCGGATCTATTTATAAAAGCTCTGATAACAGAAATTATCTTGCAAGCTTAAAACTAGCATGGAATGCAGATACAACCATATCTGATGGGTTGTTCACAACAGGATCAGATTTTACGGTCGGTTCAGTTCTTGCAGATCAAGCAGCTTCAGGTACAGGATGGGATGGTCATAGTTTAACGAAAGCAGGTTCTGCGACCTTAACACTAACCCAAGCAAACACGTATAGTGGTCCGACAACTATTCAACAAGGTTCTATCAGTATTAGTTCTGCCTCAAATATTTCAACAGGATCTGTTGTTTTCAATGATCAGGGAACTCCTGCCAATAATCCGACGTTGGCTGTGACAAGTGCTGCAACGCTTGCCAATGATATGACATTGACGACGAATGGATTGATCAATGCGACAGCTGCAACAACTTTGTCAGGGGCAATGAGTGGTGCAGGAAACTTAACGAAATCAGGTGCTGGGTTGTTGATATTACCTAATGCGAATGCAGGACGAAGTGGAACAACACTGTTAACTGCGGGCGGAATTGCAATTGGAAATGCTGATTCTATTGGTACTGGCGATCTTATTTTTAATGGGGCAAGTACGCTTTTGCGAACAACAACTGCACTTCCTGCTTTTGCCAATAATATTACCTTAACATCGGCAGGAATTATTGATACGAACAGTTTTAATTCAACGTTCTCTGGGGCAATTTCAGGAAACGGTGATCTAACTAAGTCAAGCACTGGGACGCTTACCTTGACAGGGGCAAAATCAGGGTCTGGCACAACTACCATCAGTGCAGGAACACTTCAGATTGGCAATAATGGGGGTACGGGAAGCATTGCTGGTAATATTGCCAATGCAGCTGCTTTGATTTTCAACCGAAGTGATGATTTAGCTTATGCGGATGTGATCTCGGGGGCAGGAACTGTCACAAAACAAGGTGCAGGTATTCTGACACTAACCGGCGCCAACATTCATACAGGTGGGACAACCATCAGTGCAGGAACACTTGCTTTAAGTGGAAGTGGTGCTCTAGCGTCGACAGGTTCTGTTATAAACAACGGCACATTGGATATTAATGCGATTACGCCTGCATCAACAACCGTTGGTGATTTAAGTGGGTCTGGTTCCGTTAATTTGGGTGCCAAGAATTTGACTTTTGGAACGGCAACAGCATCAACAACCTTTAGTGGGACAACAGCGGCAACAGCAGGATCCATCACAAAACAAGGAACAGGGACAGTTATTCTAACAGGGGTTAACGGTCATACAGGTGGAACAACCATTAGTGCAGGAACAGTGCAACAGGGAATTGCTAACGCAATCTCTGGATTGCTGACATCTGGAACCGGATCTAGTAATAGCTTTAATTTAAATGGATTTGCCTCAAACTTATCTGGCTTAACCGGAGGTAATTCAACTAATGGTACGGTTACCAGTTCGTCCGCAACAACATTGACTGTTGGGAACAATGCAACGAATTATAGTTATGGCGGGATTATTAGTGGGGCAATTGGGTTAGTAAAAATTGGAACAAATACCCAAACTTTGACAAGTGCAAGCACCTATACCGGCGGGACAAATTTAACTGCAGGATCATTGGTTCTTGCCAATAGTACATCTGCAGGTACGGGAACCATTAATTACACTGGTGGTGCTTTACAACTCGGTGGGGCTGGATTAACCATTGCAAATGCAATCACTTTACAAAATGCTGTTGCCAATACAATTAACCTTGGCGGTAACAACGGTACTCTTTCCGGTATCATTAGTGGCGGGAATGCGGCATCGACTCTTGCTTTGATCAGTGCGGCACCTGCAACTTTAACTCTGACTCGAGCAAATACCTATACAGGTGCAACATCTCTGGGCAGCAATGTAACCCTAGCTTTGAGTGGTAGCGGAACTTACGGGGCAATTACACCAACATTTACAGACAATACTTCGACACTTGATCTTCAGGCTATTACACCAGCAAGCTTTACCCTAACTGATTTTAATAGTGCTAATGGAACAATTGCTTTGGGTGCTAAGAGTTTAATTTTAGGTGGTGCTGCGGGCGGAACATTCGGTGGTATCATTAGTGGAACTGGATCTGTCAATAAACAAGGGGCTGGAACAACCGTTTTAACAGGGGCTAGCACCTATTCTGGAGGAACAACCCTA
Organism: Candidatus Paracaedibacteraceae bacterium; assembly: GCA_019636055.1. Lineage (NCBI taxonomy): Bacteria > Pseudomonadati > Pseudomonadota > Alphaproteobacteria > Holosporales > Candidatus Paracaedibacteraceae > Candidatus Paracaedibacteraceae bacterium. Next base: position 114,887 of record JAHBYH010000002.1, on the reverse strand, counting down.
ACGAGTGGGACTGTGAACTTTGCAAACTCGAATAACTTTGGAACAGGGGCGATCACCTTTAATGGTGGTGCATTACAATGGGCAGCTGCTAACACAGCAGACGTTTCAAATAAATTTTCAGCTTTGGGTGCAAGTGGTGCCACAGTTGATATTAATGGAAATGATGTAATTTTTGCTTCAGCCTTAACCGGAACAGGTGGGTTGACAGTGGACAACACAGCTGGGGGCTCAACCCTAACCCTGACTGGTGTTAACCTATACACAGGAACAACAACGGTTAAAGGCGGTACCTTACGAATTGGAAATGGTGGAACAACAGGTCAAGTCGCAGGAAATATTGCCCTTGAAAATAACAGTAACTTAATTATTAATCGCTCTGATGCCATTACGTATCCGGGGTCCGTGACCGGTGCCGGGAATATCACACTCGCAGGGCCAGGAAATCTAACATTCACCAGTACAAGTTCGAATATTACAGGGGATGTTAACGTCAATGGTGGAACATTAACGTTTGGTCAATCTGGAAACTTTGCTGCAGATAATTTTACGATTGGAGTCGGGGCTAAAACCCATATCAATGATGGGGCAACTATCAATCTATCTGGTGATTTAAACCAAACAGTAGGAACACTATCTGTTGCCCTTGGTGCGACTCAAAACCCATTGATTAATGCGACAGGAACAGCCAATGTTGGTGGAACATTAGAGATTACAGGGTTCACAACAGGGGGACAAACTGCCTTTAAAGCAAGTAATCTAAATTCCACAGCCTATCCAATTATAAGAGCAGCTAATATCAATGGGTCTGTTCCTGCCTTCAGTGCGACAACGGCAACAGACTATGTGTTGATCACAGCTTATTCGAATGCAACGGAGTTTGGTGTCAACCTTGCCTTGGCGTGGATAGCCTCTGATGCTGCTGCAAAGATTGGTGAATTTACTCTAACAAATGCAACCGACACGTTTGAGGCTGATATTGTTCTTGCGGATCAAGCTGGCGTGACGAGCGGCTGGAACGGTCAAACTTTGACTAAAAAAGGTCAAGGCTTACTCATTCTGTCTGCTATTAATACCTATACAGGTGGAACGGTTATCAATAATGGTCTTATACAAGTCAGCAGTGATGCCAACCTTGGGGATGTTTCGGGTGGCTTAACTCTGGGTGATGGTGTCAATAATACTCAAGGAACCCTAAGACTTGGAAGTAATAATTTCACAACCTCACGTGCTTTAATCATGGCAGGAGCTGCCGGTGGTGCAATTGATACCAATGGTCATGCAGGAGCCAATTTTGACGTAACAAACTGGGCTGCCGGTAATGCGCCATTAGAAGTAAAAAACTCTTCGGCAACACCAACAGTTTTGAGGCTAAATGGGACAAACAATAATTATACAGGGAATATTACTGTTTCAAAAGACGAGCTCAAAATTAACGGTAGTTTGCCTAATGCTTCTGTAACAGTTAACTCAGGTGCCCGCCTTTCAGGAAATGCAACTCTTGCTTCGGCAGATGTCAGAGGTGTGGTTGCTCCCGGAAATTCTATCGGAAGCCAAACGTATATAAATATTGACTACTCAAGTGGTGGAACCTATGAATGCGAAGTGAGTGATCTTGATGGAAATGCTGACCATATAACAGCCACAGGAACAGCAACTTTGGGGGGCACCAGTATTCTGAAAGTTATTCCTTTGGCTGGAAACTACATCCAAGGACAAACCTATACCTATGAAATCCTGAGTGCAGCAATCCTCAACGGTCAATTTACAAATTTTGTTAATGAATATAGCTCACTCTTCGATGTCTCTCCAGATTATACCACGCCAAACAAAGTCTTTTTAACGCTGAAAAAAGTTGCATCGCTATCGAACCTTGCCCCTGATGGTAATGCTGGCGAAGTTGCAGAAAATTTGGATAATACAACGAATCCAGAGGGGACTTTAAATGAAGCAGTTCAAGCTATCAGCAAACTAAAGCAACCCGATTTGAATGATGCCTTGAATCGCTTAAGTCCTGCAAGTCATGGTGTTATCATGGCAACAACATCTTTTGAAGCCCTTGACAATCAACAATCTGTCCTTGATAGGCTGCATAATCCCCTAGAGCATTCTGATAACAGCAAACCCTTTGCTAATCTTGTTGAGGATCTAACAAAACCTACGGCTAAAACAGTATCTTCACTGTCTCAAAAATCAACACGTGTTCCGATATCGTCACCGATAAGCTATATCAAAGGCAAGTCAAACATGCCTATCTTAGATTCCTTGAAGACAAAAATCGGTCAGACAACGATTTGGATGAATGGAAGTGCTAAGAAATTTACCCAAAAATCCTATCGCGCTCCCGGAGCGTTTGTCCCTGAACTCACCTCAACTTTATATACCAATCAAGCTGGTATCGATCATCAAGTAACAAGTCAATTATTACTCGGGGTCATGGGAAGCTTTGGTCGCAATAATTATAGCTTAAGCAATGACTACGGAAAGGGTTGGATTCGCAGTTATCAACTTGGAGTTTATGGGAATTATAAAATCACACCATCTTGGTATGTTAGTGGAATTGTTGGATATGGGTTCAATCGAATCAAGGAAAAGAGACTTATCAATTTTACAGGATTTTCTGCTTCAGCTAAGCATAAGCATACTGCTCAACAATATGGCGCAACACTTGAATCCGGTTATGATATCGGAATCGGATCTGATTATATCGTTACACCAATGGCAAGCTTTGGTCTGATTTCCCTAAGCGATAATGGATATACAGAATCTGGTGCTGGCACTCTTGGACTTCGAGTCAAAGGTCAAACACGTCGAGCATTTCAGACTAAAGTTAGTACACAAATAGCAAAACTTGTTTATGATAATGTTGATGGGTCTCAATTATATGGTTTCTTGAAAATGGGTTATTTATACAGACGTACCTATTCCCAATCTGATAAAGTTACCAGTTCCTTTATCGGTGGCAATTCAAATTTCACCATTACATCAGGCAACACGCCAAATAACATGATCAGCCTTGGCGCGGGTGTGACCAAACTCTATAGTAATAATGTTTATATCACGCTGAGTATTAACTCTGATACAGGGCGTCATCAACATTCATATGAAGGGTTCTTAAAAATTGGTGTGAAATTCTAAAGTTAGGACTCAGAGAAGTCTCATACTGAATTTTACAAAGCATCAGTTTTATTACTGAGTAGTGAACTATAATCATTCCATTTGGTCTTGGATGTACGTCACATCGTTGCTCGTGTACTTATTGTAAAGTCGCTTCTTGTTCCTGCTTCTAAACTCAACTTGAACAATTATATGCTTATGCAATCTAATCCTTAAGTTCATTCGAATTCCCTTAATATTATAGCCCATTTTTGGTTTTCGGATGCCCATGCCTGATCCTAAACAGGCTAGAATTAGAGAATTACTTTGCTTTGCATAGCTCTAATCAGTTATAACATTACTTTCATTAATAACGCGTTGCGATGCCGGTGGATATAAGTTTGCTTGATCCATTCGTTGCTGTAAATATCTGTTAAAAGCACGGCCAAATCTATTCCCTGGATCTGGTTTAATGCGAACAAAACCTGTGATTGTAATGCCTGTATCTGAAATCATATCCACTCCGGTGATAACCATATCTGCTAGGATCATTGTTCCAAACGTGGTATCAGCTTTGATATCATTAAAGGCTAAATTTAAGACTTCAATAGCGCGAGTTTGGTCTGTACGATGAGGAATAGAAAAGTTAATGCCATAACTGCTATAATCACGTGATTTATTAATAATGTTGGTGACTTCAGAGAAAGGAATTGTTTGCAAGGCACCACTAAAATGGCGAAGAACAATGCTGCGCAGTGATAATGACTCAACGGTTCCTGTATTCGCGCCGATGGTTACAACTTCGCCAACAGCAATGTTTCCTTCCATCAAAGTCAATATTCCATTAATGATGTCTTTGACTAAACTTTGGGCACCCAATGAGATCGCAATACCAATGACACCCAAACTGTAGAGCATTGGGCGTACATCTTGCCCCAACTCAATCAAAATCAGGATAATTGCCATGATGGTTAAGACCCAATGGGCAACACTATTTAAAATGGGGGTCACTGTTTTGACAAACTGAGAAGACTCAACAATTTTCTTGCCGACAAGTCGACCCCGTATATGGGCTTGGGCAATGTGGTCAGACCAGCCCCAAAGCGTTCTAATAATGACTAAAATAATGCCAATCGATATTGCTTTGGAGATGTACGGTTGTACATCAGGGGCTGTGGCAATTTCAATGGGATCGGCTCCCCAGATTTCGCTGAAGGTTAAAATGAACATTCCATGCCAAATGAGTTGAAGGATGTTAGTGCTTGAATCTTTGAGATAGGTTATTCCCAAGCGATTTTGCTGAATTTCTGATGTTAGCTTTGCTTGTTTTCGATGAAAAATCCATAAATATAGTTGGTCGCGACCAAAGATAAAAATTGCCATTGCTATTATTGTTTTGATTAAAGCGACAGCCAGAAATTTTGCCACTAAATCCATATCGACAAGCCACAGGACAAAGCTGATTATAAACAGAAGACTAATTATCTGTGGGCTTTTTCTAAAGATAATCTCGATTAGTTTTGCAACACCCAATGAAAAACCGGACAAGTATTCGTCATCTGGTTTAAAGTGGGACTGAATTATGCTGCGGTTCCGGTGGATTGCAATAATGGTTAAGCTCATGACGCCAAAACCAATAATCTTAAGCCAAGTATCAATAGCAAGTTCCCGCATTCCCATGTAATAACCAACTTCGGCAAACAACACGCCAATGACAACAGTTTGGATGCCGGCCAACATAAATTGAAAACCAGGTGTTGAGGATTGATTGGGCGTGGTTTGACGTGTCTCGAATAAAACTTTAGCCAAGAGCCACATTGTTCGTAACATCATAATGAAATTCATAGCTTTATAGCCGCGAAATGTAATGATATTACTTTCCGGTTGTGAGAAATGAATGGTGAGGTACCCGACGAGACCAAAAACAATTACAGGCGTTACATTACGAACAATATGAAGGTGGAGTTTTTTGATATGATATTCGTGTTCTTGGGTTGATCCTGACCAAACAAAAAAACGTCGAATCAGGTATTCAGCCATTAACCCGGCAAGGATCGCTGTTATCATGATCATCATTAGAATATAACTATTTGACCTGTATCCCGCATCTTCTTGCAGATATGTAATTTGTGTTGCAATGGTGTCTGGAGTACGAGCCAATAGTTTTATCGAATTGATAACCGCTTCGGTCGTTATTTCAATGGCTCCTGTTATTTTTGAGGATATATATTCAACAGTCTCTTGTTTTTTCTCAGCTTCTTGTTTTAACAGGGCTAAGGCAGAGAGGGCTTTGATAATTTTAGCACGTTCATTTTTATTTTCCAAAAGCTGAACCGCATCCTTGAGATCATTAATCTTAACTTTGACGTCACCTGTTTTATCAACGACTTTTTCTTTTTTGCCAACCAATGTTGTTAATGTTCCGATTAGCTCATTTTTTTGTTGCGATAGATCTTGATCCGAACCATTAACTGAATCAGAAGCATGTCCGAATGAAAACAAAACAAAAAGCAGTAAAGTCAGTTTCTTGATAAATAGCATGGTGTTCCCCTCAGGTTATTTTATAAAGTTATCCCATCGGACTCTGATATCGTTAAATTCGTTGCTCACTTAGGTTATTAGGCTTTGCCTCTGATTGCGTTGTTCAAGGTTAACTTGAACAACGATAAGTATTTCTCCTTGTAGTGAAGGGGGCCTCTCCGAAAAGAGGCCTTATAACATTAACTTTTCAAATCATCTTCGATTTTGGTTGTAATGTAAACCATTTCGCCTGCGCGGCTAATCAAGAATGTTATATTCTTGCGTTTTAGTTTTTTTGCGTCCTCAACAGCTTTAATTAGTTCTTCTGGTGATTTAATATCTGTTTGGTTGACTTCTGTGATTACGTCGCCAGGGCGAAGAATGCTTGCTGCAGGACTGTCTCCTGTGATGCCGACGACAACAGCACCTGTCATGTCTTCCTTAATCTTAAACTGTTGAGATAGAGGACCTGTTATCTTTGAAACTTTAAGTCCTAGAACTTCACTTGTTTCTTGAGGCGAGGTCGTATCTTTTTTATCTTTTGATTCTGTTGGAATACCGTCTGTCGATGTTTCAAACTCCCCTAATGCAACTTCAACAGGAACTTCTTTGCCTTTGCGCCATAGTTTGACTTTGACTTTTTTACCCACTTCGGTTTCACCGACAACACGGGATAAACGGGATTTCTCATTAATTTCTTTGCCATCAAATTCGAGAATGATGTCACCGGGCTCAATACCAGCCACAGCCGCAGGCCCTTTTGGTGTGACAGACCCAACAATGGCGCCACGAGCTTTGCCAAAACCAAGGCTTTCAGCCATTTCATCTGTGACGTTTTGGATGCGAACACCGAGCCAACCGCGTTTTGTTCGGCCAAATTCAATCAATTGGTCAACGGTTTCTTTGACAAGATTGGATGGAATTGCAAAACCAATACCAACGTTACCACCACTCGGTGAAAAAATGGCCGTATTAACACCAATAACTTTACCATCAAGGTCAAATAACGGTCCGCCAGAGTTTCCCATGTTAATGGAGGCATCATGTTGCATGAAGTCATCCACATATTCACTAACGCGGCTTTTTGCGCCGCGGACGCCAATATTTCGAGAACGATTAGAGATGATTCCTGATGTTACTGTACTGCCAAGCCCGAAAGGATTACCGATGGCAACACACCAGTCACCAACGTTAACTTTATTAGAGTCGGCCCATTGAACAGGAATAAACTTGCGTTTTTCCTCTTTAATGCTATTCAATTTTATCTTGAGCATAGCAAGGTCCGTTCGTTCATCAACAGCCTGAATGGTTGCATCCAATTCTGTTCCGTCGTGTAGGACAATGCTAATTTTCTTTGCCTCGTTGACTACATGGAAATTGGTCACTACATAAAGATAGGCATCATCCCCTTTTGGTTCAACCTTAACGATAAACCCTGAACCCAGAGACTGAACCCGTTTTGGTTTGTCCATTTGGTCAAGAAAATCTTTAAAAAGATCTTCAAACGGGGATCCCGGCGGTAGTTGTGGAATATTTTTATCCCGACCTTCGATGACTTGTGTGGTTGAGACATTAACAACAGATGGTATAGCTTTTTCAGCCACAGCTGAAAAACCTTTGCTGATGTCATATTTCGTTGTCGAGGTTGATTCTTTTTTAGGATCAACTTTCTTTTCTGTCATCGTTTCGGTTTTTTTATCATCAACCTTAGCTGAGAGGGCAAACGTTGATGAGGCAAGAATCATGCTTGAGGCAATAACTGATGTTGAAAACAGCAATTTTAATTTTGACATAGTTCGTTTCCCTTCCTTTAACGACTGATGCGATCTGGATGACTAAAATATTTAAAGAGCTCATTATCTGATGATAAGATCAGTGTTGTCTCTGGTTTTAGTATGGTCTCATAGGTTTCCATTGATTTATAAAATCCATAGAACTCTGGATCTTTGCCCATGGAATCTGCAATAATTGCGATTGCTTTTGAGTCCCCCTCACCACGCAGAATCAAAGCATCTTTCGAAGCTTCGGCCAGCAATGTTGTTCTTTCTTTTTCAGCGGTTGATTTAATTTCCTGTGCCTTTTCATCCCCTGTTGCACGATTTTCTTTGGCGTATCGTTGTAAATCTGCATTCATCCTGTTAAAAACGGCTGGTCTGTTTTCAGGGGGTAGTTCTGTACGAACAATACGCAGATCAATAATATCAAGACCAAGGGATTTTGTGAGGCTTTTTACTTCCTCATTAATTTGGTGCATAATTTTTGAGCGATTTTCTGATAATAACTCACGCAGTTCAACTTTACCTAGTACGTTTCTGACAGTAGATCCGACAAGCGCTTCTAATCGTCGAGCTGTCCCTAATTCATTAGCAGGTTTAACCGATTTAAAAAACTGAATCGGGTCGCTGATCCGATAGCGTGTATAGGTATCAACACGAACCCTTTTTTGGTCTCCGAGTGTAATATCTGTGGCGGGTAAGTCAAAATCGAGAACCCGTTTGTCATAGATAATAACTTCTTGAATAAACGGAACCTTAAATTTTAGTCCGGGATCTTGGATAACACGGCGTAATTCACCAAATTGCAAGACAATAGCTTGTTGCATTTGGTTAATCATAAATACTGAACTGCTCAGTCCTAAAAAGATAACAGCGAGAAGCGCAAAAAAACCAACACTACGATTTGACATGGTTATTCTCCCCCTTGCTTTTTCGTTTTTGATAAGTCACCAACCGGCAGATAGGGAAGGACACTTTGTGCCGCTTTACCATCAAAAACCATAACATTGGTTTTACTGAGTGTGCGTTGCATTGTATCTAAGTACATCCGTTTTTGGGCAACGGCTTTGTTTTTGTCATAGGATGCAAGAACCTGCTTAAATCGATTGGCTTCACCTTCGGCCTCGGCAATTTTTGCGTTGCGGTAAGCTTCAGCATCTTGGCGAATCTGGACTGCTTGGCCTCGAGCACGCGGCAAAATATCATTACGATAGCCTTGAGCTTCGGCTTGGGCACGCTCAGCATCAGTTAATGACGCTTGCAGGTCACTAAAAGAGGCGACAACTTCACTGGGTGGTGCAACGCGTTGAAGTTGAACGTTGATAATATTGACTCCCAGTTTATATTGGTCCATTAATTTTTGAACAGAATCTTTGGTTTGTGCACCAATTTCTTCACGTTTTTTGGTCAACGCATCTCTTGCATTCATTTGCCCTATAATTTCACGGAGCACACTTTCTGTAGCAATGCGAATCGTGGTATCAGGGGCTCGTGCTGTGAATAAATAATCAGGAAGGTCTTTAATGTTCCAAAACACAGTGAAATTCGTATGAACAACATTTTCATCACCCGTTAAAATCAGAGACTCATCATCGTTGGATGTTTTTGTGTTAATGGATCCGTCAATGGTGTTTTGAGCACTTACACTTTTAACGATATGTTGTTCAATTGGTGTTGGTAGATGAAAGTTAAGACCGGGTTGTCCCATGCGAACCATTTGTCCAAATCTTAAAACAACGGCTTCATCGCCTTCTTGAACAAAATAAAACCCAGTTGATAACCAAAAACCAACGACAGCAATTCCAATCAGAGAGAATAATTTTTTTGGTGTACCATCATTATTGGATCCCCCTCCATTTCCACTGCCGAGGGAGTCTTTGAATTTTTTTCGGATTTGATCGATGGTCTCATCAATATCAAAAACATTATCCCCACTGTGTGGCGCATTTTCTTTTTTCGGAGCAGGCTCCTGATCTCCCCACGGATTGCGCGGACGATCGCTAAATAAGCTTAACATACACTATTCTCTTGATTATAACCCTTTGTATTGACTATATAACAAACAAGGGCTCTAAACAATCGCACTAACTATGACAATTAATACAAAATTCGTCCGTGACTTTTTAACAACACTTAATATGCCTGATCACGGTATTATTATGGATCATGTCACTTCAATTGACGTCAATGATACGACAATCCAAGTTATTTTCGAAGGAAAACCTGACCAATTAAAAGAACTTGAGGGGATGCGAGCATTTTGTGAGACGGTGTTGAAAAAACAATGTCCAAACCATAAAATTCTTTGTGCCTTGATTGCTGAGAAGAAAAATAAAACACAAACTTTTGAATCCCTTCATGATATTAAGCATATTATTGCGGTGGCATCGGGTAAAGGTGGCGTTGGTAAATCAACGACGACTGTCAACTTAGCTTTTGCGTTAACGCAATTAGGATACAAAGTTGGTATTTTAGATGCTGATATTTATGGGCCATCTTTGCCAACAATGATGGGATTATCTGATAAACCGGATGTAACTGCCGACAAAAAACTACGCCCGTCTATGGCGCATGGTATTGCTTGTATGTCGATTGGGCTGTTAATTCCGGCAGACACCCCCATGGTTTGGCGGGGGCCTATGGTTCAGGGTGCCTTAATGCAACTTTTGAAGGATGTCGCTTGGGGTGAATTAGATGTTTTGCTGATTGATATGCCACCGGGGACAGGGGATGTGCAATTATCACTGGCACAACAAGCCAGTCTATCAGGAGCTATTATTGTATCGACGCCGCAAGATATTGCCCTAATTGATGCACGTAAGGGGCTTGCTATGTTTGAAAAAGTAGCTGTACCGATCTTGGGGATTGTTGAAAACATGAGTCTCTTTAAGTGCCCGAACTGTGGCCATGAAAGCCATATTTTTAGTCATGGCGGTGCCCATGAAACAGCAAATCAACTCGGCGTTGCTTTTTTGGGGGAAATCCCTCTCACTTTAGAAATCCGTCAATGTGCGGATTCTGGACAACTCATTCAAGATGAGTTATCCCTACAAATCTATAAGCATGTGGCTGAGTCTATGCTAGCGAATATACATAGGTACACAAAAGGGGCTCCTCGGATTAGTCTTAAATAATCCTATTGTTTTTTTTGAATTCATACCAATAAATTGTGTAGATAAAACAAACATCGAGATTTTTTATATGAAAAAAATAGTGGCAACTTTATTATTAACGATTGCAGGTGTTCAAGGTATGGACACAACGCCAAGCCAACCGAGCTGGATTTCAATAAAACATGACGATACTCAAGAGTTTTTTGGACAGGTTGATCGTGAAGTACAGCAAGATAAGCAATTGCGTCGTGGAGTCAAAGATCTTGAGTTTTTAAGAAATGTTATGGTCTTTAAGTATAATATTGAACCCAATGCCATTGAGACGTTGGTGCCTTGGATTAGTCGGCCGGTTGATCGTCAGAACCTTTGGGGTACAAAATATTTAGCTGTTGATTTTGCTGATGTTGCGCCATTGATTGCTGTCAAGTTAGGTGGGCAGCATACCGGTGATTCTATTCTTCAGGATATAATGTCGCTGTATAAGCAAGCAAAAATGGATCGTAAAAAACGTCAGGAATTAGTTTTGATAGGTCATGTTTTGCAATCTGATCTACCTCAAGACCATTCTTTAAATTTTGCATCACTTAAAGAAATGTGGTTCGAGGCAAAACGTGAAAATGGGATGATGAACTCCCAAGCATACATGTCCTCCCAACCAATTGTTGATGTTTATAATTCATCACTGACGCCATCCAGTGAGCAGCCCATTAAAGTTGATCTGTCTGATGTTTATAACCTTTTTTCAAGACGCTTTGGTGTTGATTATGCCGGAAAAGTTGGTGAGTTGAAATCTGCCTTGAAGAAGTTCAAAACAGAACAACGTTATCTGACAGCAGCCCATCGCGTTTTAAAGACACTTGATTCAACAAATATGCAATTAATGTCTATGCAAGATTCTGTTGCTCCTCAGCAATATCAATCTATTGCATTCTTGCTCGGGGCTGGTACGTTTTTTAAATCAGAATTAAAAGAAATGTTGCCAAATTTGTATGTTGAATTGCATGAGAAAAAAACATTATCTTTGCTATCTGGGGTAGTGGGTGATCAATATTCGACTGATGGAAAGTTTATCCTTAAGGCGCAAAACTCTAGCCCTGAATCAAACAGCTCAAATATCGCAGATTTAGGTGATCCGCAAACCTTAATCCAAATGAGAGAGGGGCAATTGTATCGAGGCAATTCTGTGATTGCCGATGATATGACTCATAATTTGATTTACGCGGTGGATCGTTTGGGGAATTTGTGTGTTCAGGTCTCAGGAAGTTCAACAACACCAAATCACGATCGATTTTTCACGGTTAACGGTGTTGGGCAACCAATCGCCTGTGGGGGACATATTTCCATTCAGCGCGGAAAAGTTATGAAGATAGATCCTATGAGCGGTCATTATATGCCTGCAATTTTACAACTCTTTTTGGTGGTTAAATATCTTAATGACAAAGGTGTTATTGATCCAAAATGCGTGGTTACCTCATATGAGTTAGGTGATTTTTCTCTGAAAGAAGTTCTTTCAATCACCGATCGTATTGAGCTAAAAGCCTAAAAGAAAATCCCCCGATTGGGGGATTTTTTATTTGACTCGCTTAAAGCGCGTATCTTTTCCTTCATAGAGTGCATTTAGAACGCATAAATCCATTTTCCCATTGCTGATGGCACCAAAAGCAATATTGCCCATGGCGGTATCCGTAACACTATAAGATTTTGTAAAATCACTGGGGATAAAATCAAAATTATCGCTATTCCAATGCGTTAATGAAACGGATAATTTACGATAGTTCAAGACAAGGCGTCCTGATTCAAGGCGAATCTCAATTTGTCCATAAAGGGGGTTCTCATAGGTGCCGACATAGGTCTCTAGGGCACGTGCAGGTTGGGGATTCTTGAGGCGGTATTCTTTGCGTTGCTCTGCTTGACGATTGCGAGACTCAATCAATTCTTTTTTTAGTTCAAGGCTCCAGTCTTGATCATCGTCAATGTCTGCGACGATATCCAGAAACTTTGAGCGTAGAGCTTCCGGTGCCAGATTAACCCGCATACCCCCAACGTTGCTGAGAATAACAAGGCCAATTTTCTTTTCTGGAACATAGGCAATTAATGAACGCGTTCCTGTCATGCCCCCCATATGGGCAAGAACACGGTTGATGGTGCCATAATCATGGATATACCATCCCATACCATAGTAAATATCTGTTACCCGCCCTTTGGGAAATAGACGGCCACCTTGAGGGGCACCAACATGGGTGAGTTTCTGTTGAAGTTTAGCCAGTCCTGCTTCAGAAACAAGATGAGAACCGGAAACTGTTGTTCCGCCATTCAGCCAAAACTGTAGCCACTTTGCCATATCAGTGATGGAAGCATTCACTCCGCGGGATGTTGGGAAACGATAGATGGCTGGGTTGCCACCTTTGATCGGATGAGATTGAAATGACGGTAACAAGTAGTGTTGGTCAACACGGTCGCTGAATCTTGTTTTTACTTTTTGCCACAAAGTTCTTACTTTACTGTCAGATGGGGTTGTTCCATCTTCACCAATACTGGCAGAGGTCATCCCTATGGGCGTAAAAATCTCTTTGATAAATAACTCATTAAGGGTTTTCCCTGTGACTTTTTCTGCAATCCAACCGAATAAGCCGGGAAAAACATTTTGGTAATCAAATTTTTCATCAAAGGGGTTGATAGGATTAATTTTGTCTAATACGCCATAAATCTCAGGTTCAGACCATCCTGTTTCTACTAACGTGTCATAAGCAAAAGAAGGAAGGCCGCTGCGGTGTTGGAAGAGTTTTGCAATTGTAAATTCTTTTGTAGCCTCATCGCTCGCCAATTTAAAGTCAGGGAGAATTTCTACAACAGGGGTATTAATATTAATTTTGCCTTCTTCCTCAAGTTTTAGCATCAGTAAACTAGCAAAGGCCTTGCTGAGGGATGCAATGGGAAAAACACTGTGTTCTGTTAATGGTTTTTGTGTCTCAACAGATTTTTGCCCGATGGGGCGGATGACTGTGATTTTTCCGTCTTCAACGATGGCGAAAGCAAGGCCTGCTAATCCCCACTCAGAAACTGTTTTTGTTGCATAGTCTGTAAATTTTTTATAATCAAAGGGCTTTGCAAGGGCGAATGAAATAAAGACAATCACTGTCAGGGCTAAACGATGAATCATGGATGTGTATCCTTATACAATTTCAAACATAGCTTCAACTTCAACACTTGCACCTAGCGGTAAAGCTGCGACACCAACGGCCGCACGTGCATGGCGCCCGGATTGTCCCAGAACATCCGCGATGAGATCGGACGCGCCATTGATAACAAGGGGGTGTTTTGTAAAATCTGGTGTGCTGGCAACAAAACCACCTAGACGAACGCATTGTTGAACCCGTGACCAATCACCATTGACAGCAGTTTTTAGTTGTGCAAGGACGTTAATGGCGCATTGCCGGGCTGCTTCGATCCCTTGGTCTAGGGAGACATAATCACCAAGGTGACCGGGGTAAAGAATAGCCCCATCTTTAAATGGTAATTGCCCTGAAATAATGAGAAGATTACCGACGATTTTGTATCCAACATAATTCGCAACAGCTTTTGGTACATCAGGTAGCGTAATATTGAGTTCTTGGAGTTTTGCTTCAATGGTCATTCAGGCCTCCGGATAAGTCTTAATATCTCATTCAGGCAAAGCCGACCTTGCGGGGTTGCCATCAAGTTATTTCCATCATAAACCATCATTTCTGATTTGACCAGACGATCAATAGCATTAAAATCTAAGACCTCTTTTGCTGAGCAAGGAAGGCGTTTTAAATTAAAGGGCTGATTGAGTCTGAGTCCCATTAAGAGCATTTCGCTGGCTTGTTCTCTTGCTGTTAAAAGGTGGTCTTCGTCAAAACCATTGCTATGGTCAATACAATTGGTGAGCCATGTTTCAGGAGCGCGGAATTGTTTTGTGGCATGGCCTTGACCATTTAATGTGAGGCGTCCATGGGCTCCGGGGCCGATACCTGCGTAGTCTTGATAGCGCCAATAGGCAAGGTTATGCTGTGATTCGCAGCCAAGTTTAGCGTAATTTGATACTTCATAACTGATTAAGCCTTGTTCAACACATAAATTTGTCGTCATTTCATAAAGATCAGCTGCCAGATCTTCGTTCGGAAGAATAAAGTCACCGCGTGCATGGCGTGTTGCAAAGGCGGTACCCGGTTCAATTGTCAATTGATAGAGGGATAGATGCTCGGTGCCATAACTCAAAGCATCCTTAAGTTCTGATTCCCATTGCTCGAGTGTTTGATTCGGGCGAGCGTAAATAAGATCGAATGAAACACGTTTAAAACAGGATTGAGCTGTTTCTATAGCACGTCGCCCTTCATCAACACTATGCAGGCGGCCAAGAAATTTCAAATCATCAGGATTAAAGGATTGGATGCCCAGTGAAACACGATTAATGCCAGCTTGGGCGAGGGCTTTAAAATTATCAACTTCGACACTGTTAGGATTCGCTTCGAGCGTGATTTCTATATGGGCGGGGACATCCCATAAACTGTTTATTTCTGATAGAATATCATTGACTAGGGCAGGGGGCATCAAGGATGGAGTTCCGCCCCCAAAGAATATGCTGGAGATTGTTTTGGGACCGATTAATTCGTGATGACGTCTTAATTCTTTGATAAATGCTGTCCGCCATTGGTCAAGATCAATGGTATTGCGGACATGACTATTAAAATCGCAATAGGGACATTTAGAGGCGCAAAATGGCCAGTGAAGATAAAGGGCTAACATAATGATCTTGTTTGTTTTTTCTTTAAGCTGCCATAATCCCTGCTCAGAGGCAATAAGTTAAAAAGCCGCACTATGCGGCTTCTTCTGTTTCTTCTTCGCCCGTATGTGCTGGCAAAGCATCATCTTCCATAATGCGACCTGATGGAATCATGCCAAGAGCAGCCTTATAAATATCAAGCAATTCTTCTTGTTCGGCCGCATCTTCGTGCTTCATTTTGCGAAGTTTGACAATTTGTTTCATGACCTTAACATCGAACCCAACCGCTTTTGCTTCTGAAAATACTTCACGGATGTTTTCCATCAATTCAGATTTCTCTTCTTCAAGACGTTCCACTTTTTCAATGAAAAGCTTTAGTTGATTTGCTGATGAATTGTTAAATACTTGCATTCTTATACTCCTTTAATTAAAAGCGATAGCCAATCCTGAGGCCAACACTGGTGATACCTGGATTGGGTTGTGTTATGCGGGCGTTTGACGCATGGTCAATTGTTAGGTAACCTGTCCATTTATTCGTGATTTTATAACCGAAAGATAGGGATTCGTGGAATAAAATTCGTGATCCGAGGGCATGTTTTTTCGTCGAACTATGGTTCGTTTTTCCGTTGTGAACTTCGCCACCAATTTGTGGTTCCAAAACAAATTGCCCCATATGAATTGTCCAGTTGATGCCCCCATAGATGTGGCTTGTTGCACCATAGGTATTGATATTGAGGCCAAAAGCTGGTTCCGGATTGAAGATCCAATCCCAGAAACCGCCGGATAATTCCGGGAATAGCGTTTCGATATTAATGTTATTACCTTTTTCATAATGATGATGTAGATCAAGGCCTCGAACATCATTGCGTAAAACGCCGACTTTGATTTGTGACACGCTTAAGGCTGCTTGGGCAGAACTCAGACACAATGTTATTAAAAAAAATCCCTTCACTCAATCCCTCATCTCAAAAATCATCCTCGGAAAAACTATAACCAACACCACAGAATTCACATGTTACCGTTATTTTATCTTCGAACAACATTTCTTGGCGGTCAAGGGCTGAGAACCCATCTAACATCTCTTTGATCTTAACCTGAGAACAGCGGCATCGCGCTTCGATTGTTTGCACGTCATAAGTGCGAACGCCCCCTTCCCAGAAAAGACGATAAAGTAAATCACTATTTGAGAGAGTAGGGTCCAGTAATTCTTTACGTGTTGTGCTACCGACAATGCTTAACGCATGAATCCACTGATCATCAGCGTCGTCTTTTTCTTCAGGAGATACATTTTGGGCAAGTGGGAGTCTTTGAATCATTAGTGCTGCACAGGCCAAAGAGTCTCGTTCAGTAGCGTGTACTAAGACTATCCCTGTTTCAAGTTGTTCAGACTGCCGGAAGAAATGATGAGTTGTTTCGGATAGAGTGGTTCCTGTTAATTCAACGACACCTTGATAGCGGTCATCACCTGTTTTTGGGTCAATCGTAAAGACAAGTGTGCCTTGGCCAAAAACTTTTTGAATGTTCTTACTGTCTTGGTCAGAGATCATGTTTATTTGGTCGCGATCAAAGCGGGCACAGCCTCGAACGAATTTTTGGTCTTCAATGTCGATAACAAGGATACGAAGAGGACCATCGCCTGTTATTTGCAGGGTGAACAGCCCGTCAAATTTAAAGCAATTTGCAAGAGCAATCCCGAGGGCTGTTCCTTGTGCTAGGTAGGTGTTGACAATTTCAGGATAATCATGTTGATCAATTATTTTCCACGCTTGTTCATCGAGGCGAACAAGTCGGCCACGGACGGCTGAGTTTTCAAGTTGAAACGGAACGACAGTATCGAAAGAATTCATTGCTTGTTTATTTGGATTGGGGCTTCACTTGCACAAAGATTAGCATAGCTTGGAATAACTGCCAAGAACTTGCTTATCACCAAAAATAGCGAAATTTGGTAATAGGGGGGATCCTTATCACCAAATCTGGTGACAAGAAAGAGGCTTATAACCAGATTTTGACACTTTTGGTGATAAGAAGTATCAGATTCTATTTTTTGTTGCGTTGTAGTGTGTTTTAGGGTCGTAGTAATCAACTTTGAGTTTTTGTCCGCGTGCTGTTAATTCGCCCATGAAATAAAGAAGTTGATAGGCTGCTAAATAATAATCACGTTCTGCTTGAACAAGAGCTCGTTGGGATTCAACAAGCTGATTAATAGCATTGAGAACATCCAGCAAAATCTTGGAACCAACATTTAATTCTTCTCGAGTCCCATCAAGGCTGACTTGGTTTGCCCTGACTTGAGTGCGGTAAAATTCTAGATTGGCATGGGCAGATTTGTACAGATTCCAAGCTTGGATTGCCTGTTCCATTGATTCACGCCGGATTCGTTCTATGCCGATGCGGGCTTGTTCTGCTGTTTCCGCGGCTTGGCGTCGTTGGGATCGAGTAAGGCCGGCTTCATAGAGTGGGACTGTTAATTGAACTTGCAGGGAATGTCCCCAAGTTCGATCGTTTAGAGGGTTCTTGTTGAATTCAAACTGCGTTCCTTGCAGGCGGTTTTTATTACGATCGCGACGGGCGTTTGAGTTGCCGATTAAATCTAACTTTGGTAATAACTCACTTTCGCGAACGTCAACGGCGTGACGGGCAGCAATTTCGTCATTCATGGCTTGAATAATCTTTGGGAAGTTTAAACGTGTCCGTTCTAAGACTTCATCAAGTGATGTGGGAATACCGGAGGGTAGGGTTGGTTTGCTTAATGACCCGGGTTTGCGAAAAGTAATGCGTTCAAACGTAGCCCGGCTTCCATCGAGAGTTGCTTCAGCTGATTGGCGACGGGCCTTTGCATCGGCATAACGGCCTTCAGCTTGAGCTTTGCTTGTTAGAGTTTCTTCCCCGATATCATATTTTTGAATGGTGGCTTCTAGGGTTTTGCGAAGTGTTTCTTCGTTCTGCTTAAGAAGTTCCAGTTCAGCAATGTTGGTCATTAGATCAAGGTAGGCTTGACAGGCTTGGAGAAGAACGGTTTGCTCTTCGTCTGCAAGGGCTGCTCTTGCTGCCATGACGCGTGATTTCGCTTCACGCGTTTGGTAAACGGTTCCGCCACCTGTAAAGAGATTTTGCCGTAATTCAACACCTGCTGAGAGAAATTGATTTCTTGCGGCTGTTGTTGCTGTTTGTTGACGGTTGATTGTTTCGTCAATGGTGTCACCTGAATAATTATTGCGACCGATACCTGCGGATAACGTTCCGTTGATTGTCGGGCGCCAACCTGCTTTTGCTTGGACCATGCCTTCATCCAAAGCCCGAACAGCAGCACGTTGAGCTTTGATTTGGGGGTTTGTTTTATAAGCATCAATCATGGCTTGTGAAATAGAATCGTCAAGTCCTCGATTTTTGTTTTCTGATGAATTTCTTACAAGAGTTAACATCCCTTGAGCTTGGTTTTTGACTAGAGTTTGTACATTTTTTGTTTGGCGCTGAATATCATCAACAAATGTGCGGTCTTTGTGAGTGATCGTCACTTTTGCGCTAATCGGTGTAGATATGAGCAATCCGAATATTAAAAGCGCGTATCTCTTCAGCATAATAGGATCTTTCTAATAACGCTTCATTTCTTTGTCTATGTCTTTGGCCCAAGTGTCAATACCACCAGAAAGACAAACAACTTTATTATAACCGCAACCTTTTAAAAAGGCGGCTGCTTGACGGCTGCGTGAACCATGGTGACAGACCATGACAATCGTTTTGTCTTGGGGCAGTTCGTGCATATACATGGGAAGGTCGTCCATCGGAACATTCATACTTCCGTCGATGGCACAAAGTTGCTGTTCCCAAGATGGTCGAAGATCGACCAGCGTGAGTTCTTCGCGTTTTTCTAACATTTGCTTAAGCTGCTGGGCTGTAATTTCTTTGCTCATGATTCCTCCTCAACGAATATCTTGACCTTTTGTCAATATCCGTCTACTATCACAATATCTATGAGGCCGGGTGGCAGAGTGGTTATGCAGAGGACTGCAAATCCTTGTACGTCGGTTCGATTCCGGTCCCGGCCTCCAAATTCCCAATTTTCCACCAAAAATCATTTTTTTTACGAAACCTCAAAAAAAACACTTGCAAACACCAGTCAAACACGTTATAAAATCAATACATCAAGTCCCCATCGTCTAGAGGCCTAGGACATCGCCCTTTCAAGGCGGCAACACGGGTTCGAATCCCGTTGGGGACGCCATTCTTGATAAATATCCCAACAGTTTAGTAACGTATAAGACTTCTCCTTATAACTCCACGTTAGCGAGTATTATCTTAAAAAAGTATTAATGCTAAAATTTTATTTATTTTTTAGGAATTTGAATGTCTGGAATGGCGAAATGCTTGGCTTTTTGGCAATTAAGTCTGAGATAATCTTAACAAAGTATTAATGCTAGGCATGGATTTGGATAGTTGCGCCTACTTTAGTTGTGCGATAAATTTCATCTATTTCATCATTGGATACAGCTATACATCCGTGGGTCCAGTCCCGAGCAACATGCGCTTTACCAATCCATGATGATTTTTTGTCCAGTCCATGGATCATGATGTCTCTCCCCGGATTGACACAGTTATTTTTAGCACAAAGGATATCTTGTTCATTGGGATAAGATATTCTAAGGGATTTGTGAAATTTACTATTTGGGTTTTTACCTGATATTTTATAGGTCCCCTCGGGAGTTTTATTATCCCCTTGGCGTTGTTTATGCCCAGTTGGGTTTTTACCTAAGGCAATACGATAGGTTTTAATGACATTGTCGTCAGATCGAAGTTCTAATTTACGATCAGATTTATACACGATAATTCTATTGATAGAATTATCGGGGATGTTAATAGAAGAAGAGGCCGATTCTGTCTGTGTAATCAACAGAATGGCCCCGATGATGGTTAGGAATGTTGTTCTAATCATCACGTCTTTCTTTTAGCGGCGGGTATTATCGGGAACAATACGAGCACGACTTGTGTTGGTGCGTCCGCCCATATAAATGGTCGTTGTGTTGCCGGATTTCATTGGCGTAATCACAAGAACACGTTGTCCGACTGGCATGTCAAGGTCTGCGCCCTGTGCCAAAGTCAAGATTTGACCGTTATCGAGTTCAACTTGGTATTCGAAACCTTGTTGTTCCGTTAGTTTTTGTTCAGCAAAGTGGCCAGCAACTGCACCAGCAATTGCACCAATAGCGGTTGCGGCAACGGCGCCATGTCCTTTGCCGACATTAGATCCTGCAACAGCACCACCCACACCACCGGCAAGGGCACCAACACTTGGATCATTTTGATGTTCTGGATCTTTTGCATTAATATTAACAATGCGTTTTCCGATAATAATGCCGCGTTTGGTATCGCTGATTTCGCCTGAACCTGCAACTGAATAATCATTCCCACCAATTTTAGGAGCACAACCTGTTAAATTGGCAGCTGAAAGAACTGCGGCTGAAAGCATAAGGATCTTTTTCATTTAAATACTCGCTTAAGTTAAGAGTTTTACACTCTCTTTACATATAAGATGGAACTTATCGCTTTGCAATGAAAAAGCTTTGAAGTAATTGTTTAGACTCATTTTCCATAACGCCGGAAATCACTTCAGGGCGATGAAGGCATGTTGGGGATTGAAAGACTGTTGATCCATGGTCTACTGCCCCTCCTTTGGGGTCATAGGCTGCATAGACCACCTTAGCGAGTCGAGCATGGCTAATAGCTCCTGCACACATGGCGCAGGGCTCCAGTGTCACGTAAAGCTCACAGTCAGTCAGGCGGGGTTCGCCTAAAATAGAGCAAGCTTTTTGGATTGCCAGAAGTTCAGCATGCGCTGTTGGGTCTTTTAAGCATTCACATAGGTTGTGAGCCATGGCAATAACTTGTCCATCTTTAACAATGATGGCACCAATAGGGACTTCATCTTGAGCCTGAGCTTGGCGAGCTTGATCTAAGGCTAGTTTCATAAAATCAGACATATGATTAATTCTTAAGCATCTTATATATCGTGTTGATTCTATATTATAAAACTAAGATATGAAATATGAATTAACAGGGTTATCCACAGATTCTGTGAATATCTGGTTATGCAGTTACTCCTGTGCTTTTAGAATTGGTGTATTTTTCTGCCAGATTCTTGTAGTTAGAGATGAATACCGGAATATAGTCGTGACGAATCCGATTAAAAATTTCGATAATGATTTCTTCTGCGTAAACATGTGATGTCTTGTTGCGATCATCGAGCATTTTAAGCCATATCGCATCGCCTGTTATTAATCCTGCTTGATAGGAACTTTTAAGGACATCACGGGGTGTCACTGCCGACAAACCTTCATAGGCCAGAATTTTCCTAAGAACTTTCCAGTAAAGTTCACTTGTGAATTCGAAACGTTGTATTGTCGCATCTCGGAGATAATCAAGGGTATCAATGCCGGGCATATTTACCAATTCATCGAGGCGACCTACTGCTTTACCAAGTTTATTCAGTGAATCAATCCAGAATTCTTTTTCCATCTCAAAGGATCCTTGTTTAAAAAGTAGTTTTTTATCGCGGTCTATATTTTTTTAAGTGGGGATGTTGTATCGAGTTGATCGTACCAGACCAAATCAATTTTTGTAAGTGTATCTGTATTATTGACATACCTTTAAGCGATCTGCCAGTCTTCTTGAGATAAGTTTTGGCCAACTATAGCGAGGTCAATATCAGAGTTCCTATTTGAATCACCACGAGCAAAAGATCCATAAAGCCAAATCTCTTGTATAGTATTAATCCTGGTGAGTTTTTGGAAAAATGCGTATTTATAGAGATTCACATAAAGTCCTAATTAGATCCCATATTGATATTTTGAGATTAACACAGAGTCTCTTTTATGACAACTTGACATCGTAGGCGTGAATATAGGTCCAATTCAACCTCATTTTTATGCCTAACTCATCAAAGATCCGTGCTTCTATACGGTTAATTGTTTTTTGAGTGGGCGAAGAGGGGGAGTAAATCAACATTTGGCTTTCTCTGCCCTTTTTCTGATGAAAGAATTTCACATCTAAGATATAGGTGTGGGGAAGGTATTGGATTTCTTGTCGAACAATCTTTTTGATTCTTGTTTCAAAACGTTGAGTGTCGGCAATATTGACGAAGACTTGACTCAGGTAAATCGTCATACCTGTGAAAATGACAAAGAAGGAGAGTCTTACAGGCCAAATCCATGTTTTTGTTTCGTAATTTTCATATCGAAATCCCTTAAACCAAAAAATTACGATAGCGCCTACAATAATTGATATGACGTTGGTGAAGAAGAGGATGAAACTTCCTGTAGCTAGGGGATACTCACCCTTTGCAAACAACAGACCACATGTTGCCAAAGGCGGGACAAGGGCAGTGGCAATGGCAACGCCGACAACGGCTGCGTCAATCTTTTTGTCCATGATAGCGTAACTGCCTGCAAGACCGCCTGAGACTGCAATAATTAGGTCCATGACATTGGGGGCTGTGCGGGCATACATTTCGGGTGTTATATTAAATTCTGGTTGTAAATTCCCGATGGTATAGGCAATAAAGAAAACCCAGACAATACCAATGGATTCACTTAATAGTGATGTTTTTAACAAAGAGGGACTTGAATAGGTCATTGCAAGGCCAAGACCCATAATTGGGCCCAACAGAGATGCAATTAACATGGCGCCGATAATGACTGCTGGGCTATTTTGCATCAACCCATAGGATGCGACGATGGTGGCAAGGCCATTCATCCCAAGATAAGAAGCACTCAATTTAGAACGGCCGATGACTGTGACCCCTATTTCTCGGCGTTCTGTGTCGCTTAAAGGGGCTGAAAAAAGAGGAGATGCCATGATAGTCCTATTTGGTTATCGTTGGCGGCATATAATTTTCATCATGCTTGGCCAAAATTTTTGTGGCGACAAACACAGTACCATCCCATGTTCCATCAGCAACAACCCCCTGACCCTCTTGAAATAAGTCCGGCGTAATTCCATGATAAACCACAGGAATTGTTGTTGTGAAGTCGGTAACATTAAAGTTAATTTTCATATCCTGATTTTTACGCAGAATTGATCCTTTTTCGACCATCCCCCCTAATCTCAAAGAGATCCCGTATGGTTTCTCTAAAAGTTCGGTTGGGTTAACGAAATACATCATCGATTGATTTAAGGCAGA
Source organism: Candidatus Paracaedibacteraceae bacterium (assembly GCA_019636055.1). Taxonomy (NCBI): domain Bacteria; kingdom Pseudomonadati; phylum Pseudomonadota; class Alphaproteobacteria; order Holosporales; family Candidatus Paracaedibacteraceae; species Candidatus Paracaedibacteraceae bacterium. The sequence goes on along the minus strand of JAHBYH010000002.1, from coordinate 91,469 downwards.
GAAAATAAAGATGGATCCGCCTAGAATAGCAAGAGCAACAAGACTCAGCCAAACAAGGCGATTCTTTTGTTGTTTGGTCATTTTGATAATGCCTGTAATTGCTTGTTTATTTTGTGTTTTTTGATTCTTATCCAAAGTGTCAAGCTAATAAAACCAACCAAAGCAGCTGTGTAGGCGAGATAGACATAAAAAAGTTGAGTCATTCACTTTTCCTTAAGAGCTGTGCTACAAGTTTACGATGATGTAATTCATTTTGCAAAATTTGTAAAAACAGATAAAAGCAGATAAAAGCTAGGCCGAAGGCCATGACAAAAAGTGGGAGCATCATCATCCAATGTATGGCTGGTTTTGAGAGTCTTAGAATGCTTGCCGGTTGATGAAGTGTGTGCCACCAAGTTACAGACCATTTGATAATAGGAAGATTAATCGATCCTATAATTGCTAGAATTGCAGAAATTTTGAGCGCTTGTTGCTCTGGCTTTATGACGTGAACTGTAACCATATAGGATGCGTAAAGTAAGCATAAAATGAGCATGGATGTGAGGCGTGCATCCCAAACCCACCAATCTCCCCAAGTTGGTTTGCCCCAGATTGCACCGGTTATTAAACTCATTAAACACAAGACAAGACCAACAGGAGCCATAGCTCGAGTTACCCAATGAGCCATAGGGTTTTGTTTAATAAAAGCATAGCCAGAAGTTATCGCCATGGCAAAATAAGTCATCATGGCTCCCCACGAGGCAGGTACATGAATGTACATAATGCGAACAGTTTCGCCTTGGACAGAATCAATGGGAGACCAAAACAAGGCTAGCCAAAGACCAATGCTGATTAATGAGAGGCCAAGGGCTAAAGTGAGTTTTTGCCATTTTTGGCTCCAGGCCAAGAGGTTTGTTGGGGTCTGAAGAAACTTAAGCATGGTCACCACGACATTGATCGAATAATAAACGGACTGAGCAGAGCAGAGATAGCCGTGGAAAACAATGCAATCCCCCCTTGCATAGCTAGATAATAACTTGCTTCTTGTCCTAGGGCAATGGCTGAGAATAAGGATTGAGCAATCAACAGTGAAGGAATTGCAAGAGGGAGGATGAAAATCGCTAAGATTGACTGGTTTTTTCCTTGAATCAGGGTTAACAACAAACACCACCCGCTTAGGCTTAATAGGGTTAGGCTAAACGCTGTTAGATAGATTGGTAATTGGGCTGAGGGAATCCAAAAGAGCAGATTAAAGACATAAGCAATACATAATGGTACGATTAAATAAAGGAAGCTTGCCCATAATTTTTGACTGATTAAAGATAGAGGGGGCATTTTATGTGCCAGGCACCAAGCAAGATGATCATCCTGAAAATCTTCAAAGAACGTTCCTTGAAAATAGCTCATAAAAACAATGATACCCAAAATCATCAGAACAAATGGGATGTGTATTTTGGTGAGGGATTGGCTAAGGGGGAATGTACAAATAACCCCAACAATCAGGTATAATATTATGAGTTTGGCCCAAGACGTAAACATACAAAAATAGTCTTTAACAACAATTATACGATGAGTGTACTGGAATCGAAAATAATATGGAAGTATGGTGGGTGGGTTACGCTTTAAATAAATCCATTTGGACAGGCGAACCCACCATGCTTTTGATTGGCTCAAAGGATTTTCGGTGATGAGGTGTAATGCCGCATTCGTGGATGGCTTTGATATGAGCAGCTGTACCATAGCCTGCATTCTTTGCCCAACCGTAACTCGGGTGAAGTTTGTCGAGATCTTGCATGATTTTATCTCGGGTGACCTTGGCTATAATCGATGCAGCGGCAATAGATGTTGATGTTGCATCCCCTTTGATGACAGTCATTGACGGACATGGCAGATTAGGTTTGCGGATACCGTCGATAAGGGCAAACTCCGGCTGCGTTTGTAAGCCAGAAAAAGCCCGTTCCATAGCAAGACGCGTTGCCCGCCCAATGTTTAATGAGTCTATTTCTTCAATGGTTGCAATCCCGACGCCAAAATCTAAGAGAGTCCCCTTTAAAGAAAGAATTAGATCATAAGCTTTCAGACGTTTTTTTTCAGTCAGCTTTTTGGAGTCATTAACGATTGAGCTAAGTTCATCTGGGATTTCTTGTGTGAAAAATACAAGAGATCCTGCTACGACGGGGCCGGCAAGGGGCCCACATCCTGCCTCATCGAGTCCGGCAATAACTCGAGCTTGACAGGTGTTTTCTAGATCAAAAGTTGGTCTAACCGTCTTCGTCATCGACGATAATCTCATTCAGTTTTGCTTGTTTGCGTCTAAGGCGATGTTGCACCCAACTAAACTCAGGACCAAATGCCATGATTAATAGCTTTGTAAAGCTTAAAGCTTTTGAATCAACGTGTTCCTTGATGCGTCGGGCGGAAGCAAGCCAAATCGGGCTAAAGCCTAAGGACAGAACTGTCATCGCTACAATAAGTTTTTGACCGTGATCATCGATAATTCCTGATTGATAACCGACTGTTGCTAGCAAAAAGGCAAATTCACCCAATTGCGATAGAACAACCCCGACTAAAAAAGACTGTGTTCGCGGTAGGCGCAGTAACCGTAAGATGCCAATATTCATCGCTGTTTTGCCAATGGTGATGACAAACAGCAAGACCGTGACCATAACCCAGTGTTCACTAATGAAATTGAGGTCAAGCAAAAGTCCAATAGACAGGAAGAATACCATTAACAAAGTGCTTTGAATGGGTTTCGTTGTCTCAAGCAAAATAATACGTTCATGGGTGTTTCCTAGAACAAGACCTGCCAAAAAGGCACCATATGCGGCTGAAAGTCCCATCAGCCCCGAAATAGCTGCTGCTGCAAAGCAGAACCCAAGGCTCGCCAATGGGGTGAGATCTTTTTCACCCGAGATAATTTGAGTCAAGGGAATACTAACACGTTGTTTTCGGGATAAATACGCGATGAGTCCTGCAATAATTGCAATAGAAGATCCCAGCTTAATTAGTAACCCCGGATCAAATATTGATCCTGTATTGAGGTTACGTAAAACCAAAATCATCGGGACAATGGCAAGGTCCTGTGCAATCAAAATACCGACGGCCAATTGTCCTGAATCTGATTTCATTTCGCCGATTCGCTCTAGCAAGTTGACAACAACAGCTGTTGATGACAGAGCTAATACAAATCCCAGAAGTAAGGACATGCCCAGTGACCAGCCAAACAAAGGAGCTAGGCCAAAAGAAATAACCAGACTAATAATTATTTGCATAACTGTACATACTGTCGTTTGAACCCATGCGTTTTTGAATGTGCGTAAATTCAGTTCCATCCCGACAACAAAAAGCAAGAGTAAAACACCTAATTCAGCCATGGTTTCAACAAGTTCCCGGCTTTCAACATAAGCAAATCCGGAAGGACCAAGGATAATTCCCGCAAGGATATATCCGAGGATTGGTGGTTGTTTTAGACGTACAAAACCCAAGCCGCCGACGAGTGCCGCAACGAGTACAAGTGTAATTTCAATGAGTTTTATATCATGGTGCATAGGTTAAACCTAGCACACAGAAGGGGTTTAAGGCAATGTGAATCACGCCCATGATTTGGTATATATTATGTTTAAAGTCATGACGTTATATGGTGCAATTGGCGTAATATAAAGATGTAATACATGGCTGACGAGTTAAGACTTGAATTTGGTAAGAATTAGAGTAATTTCTTAAAGAAATTAGACGAACTCACGTATCCAAGAAGCTGTGGAGAGTTTAAAAAAATATCTTAAGGTCGAATTATTTCAATTTATAATGAATGGGAGTGCTTCAAAGTGTTGGGCTTGAGTTAAAAAGAACTATAATTCATCTGGTTGTGTCATGCGTAAAATTCTGTAGATTTATACTCTATTCAGGCAATGGACTATTACTTTTATTAAGGATACTTTTTCTTCGGTTAATCGGTTAAAGAGTTGGTTTAATTATCAGGATAATAATCGTGGTATTTCTGCTTATTATAATCTGATTGATTGGGTTGGAGGATATCCATTTGAAGTCGCTAAGCCTGAAGAAGTATTTCACTATTTTCAAGACAAAGGCTTTTGTTTGTCTTATCTTAAAACCTGTGCTGGTGGGCTTGGTTGTAATGAATTTGTTTTTGTTAGCAAAAGACAATCTAATCAATAATCAAAAACTATGCGATTTAAGTAATTACTCCCGCGTTAGAAAGCTCTATACAATAGAGCTTTTTTATGTTTTGGTGTTGTTGTCCAATCTCAAACATACACCCAGTGCTGAATTATTTGAAATATAAACAAAGCTGTATATCTAACTGACATGTGCAACCTTGTTCGTAAAAACATCTGTGTTATTTTTTATTTATGCAGCCAACACTTCTTTAACTCGCTCGATCTTAGCCCCGCATCTGCTGAGTTTTTCTTCGATATGTTCATATCCTCGATCCAAGTGATAGACACGGCTAATCACGGTTTCACCTTCCGCAGCGAGACCTGCCAGAACAAGTGATACTGACGCTCGTAGGTCTGTTGCCATGACCGGCGCTCCTTTAAGTCTGTCAACACCCCGTACTAAGGATGTTGATCCATGAACGGTGATGTTTGCGCCCATGCGGCAAAGTTCAGGGACGTGCATAAAACGATTTTCAAATATAGTTTCCGTAATCATGGATGACCCGCTGCATATTGTCATCAGGGCCATCATTTGTGCTTGCAAGTCTGTTGCAAAACCGGGGTATGGTTCTGTCATGACATCAACACCCGTAATCGGTTGGCCTGACGATTTAACCCAAAAACCATCCGGTCCGTTTTCAATAAGTGCACCTGCTTTTTGTAGACTGGAAATAAACGAAGGCAAAAGGTCTATGCTTGTATTTTTAAGGTAGAGTTCACCTTTTGTGATGAGTGCTGCAATGGCAAATGTTCCTGTTTCAATCCGATCGGCGATAACACTGTGTTGTGCTGAATGAAGCGCTTTAACCCCATCGATCGTGATTGTATCCGTCCCATCCCCGTGAATGGTTGCTCCCATGGCTCGTAAGCAGTTGGCAAGGTCAATAATTTCTGGTTCACGCGCTGCATTAATAAGTTTGGTTGAGCCTGAGGCAAGGGTTGCTGCCATCATCAAGTTTTCTGTCGCTGTTACAGATACTAACGGCATGGTAATGATTGCCCCTTTTAATCCTGTGGGAGCGGAGGCGAAGATATACCCATCTTTGAGTTCGATTAGGGCGCCTAATTCTTCAAGACCGCTTAAATGAATATCAACAGGTCGAGTTCCAATGGAACATCCGCCGGGCAGCGATACTTTTGCTTCGCCACACCGCGCTAAAAGAGGACCCAAAACCAGAATCGAGGCGCGCATTTTGCGAACGATGTCATAGGGAGCTGTGGTATTGGCAATGGTTTGCGCCGTGAGACTAAGGGTTTTTGTTTTTAAATCCCACTGACAAACAACGCCATGTTGAGTTAATAATTCAACTAAAGAATGGATATCAGCAAGGTCAGGAACGTTTGATAATTCCAGTGTCTCTGAGCTTAATAAGGAGGCTGCGAGTAACGGAAGAGCTGCATTTTTGGCGCCGCTTATTTCAATAGTTCCTTGTAACGGTGTCCCGCCAATGATGCGAATCTGATCCATGATGTATCCAACTGTAAGTTAACGTATTTCTTATTCATATATCACAACAGGTGTCCCAACTTCAACTTCTTCAAATATTTCATCTATTTCTGAGTCAGTTAAAGCAACGCATCCTGCCGTCCAATCAACCCATCGATGAAGCTTTTGCATAAAGTTGGGCATGTAAGAGAGATATGACCGCATCCCATGAATACACAAATGGTCACCGATATCAACGCCTCTTGCTCTGGCGTCAGCCTTTTCCTCGGGGGTTGGGTAATTGATGACAAGGCTTTTGTGATACTCGGTTCCATCTAGTTTTCGTTTGACTTTATAAATCCCTTCAGGGGTTCGTTTGTCATTGCGATCAACTTTTCGACCTTGAGCCTGTCGTCCTAAGGCAATTGAAAATGTTTTGACAATTTTGTCGTCCTTGACAAGATTAAGTTCGTGACGGTGTTTGATAATTTCAATGCTGTCTACTTGTGCATAGGTAGGTATGCTGAGTAATATTGTCATTATCACGGACTTAATCATTGATGGTGCCCTCTTATAGGCGAGGCAAGGTTACCCCGCGTTGCCCCATATATTTACCGCTTCGGTCAGCATAGGAGACTTCGCAATCGCTCGTTCCTTTTAGGAATAAGAATTGGCAGACGCCTTCGTTCGCATAAATTTTTGCAGGTAAAGGGGTTGTATTTGAGAATTCTAAGGTAACGTGACCTTCCCATTCAGGTTCTAGTGGGGTGACATTCACAATGATGCCACAGCGAGCATAAGTTGATTTGCCAAGACAAATAACTAATACATCACGGGGAATGCGGAAGTATTCAACTGTTCGTGCTAGAACAAAACTATTGGGTGGGATAATGCAAACATCTGTTTCTTTTTCAACAAAACTTGTGTCTGTGAAGTTTTTAGGGTCAACGATTGCATTATGGACGTTGGTAAAAATTTTGAATTCCGGGGCACACCGTGCATCATAACCATAAGATGAAACACCATAAGAAATGACATCTTGTCGAACTTGTTTTTCAACAAACGGTTCAATCATTCCGTGCTTAAGAGATTGCTCCCGGATCCACGAATCCGGAAGGATTCCGCCATTGATTTGTGCATTTTGTAGTTGTTCTTGAATTGCTGTGACAGACATCTAAATTTCCTTTTTATACACACTCTTATGCTTCAGGGTAACAGGATTTATTTTCAGCTGTCTAGCGGTTTTTATAGGATGATAGGTCAGGGTGGTGAGTTTTTATTTTGAGTCAATAAAACACCGTTGTATCTTAATCCAAAGTCACGCATAATGACCCCATTAGCGTATAGGGAATACGGTGCAATCCCGTGACTGTCCTCGCAACTGTAAGTGGGAGTCTTATGCTCATTAAGCCACTGGAGAGATTCCGGGAAGGCGGCATAAGGTGAGAATCACGAGTCAGGAGACCTGCTGATAAATACCACGTTTCCAAAAGCGAGTGACTTTTTGGGCCGGCATCGGTTGTGGTCATGACAAACTGCAACTGAAAGTGATGTATGAAATTTCTTTTACCCCTACTGGCATCCGTGCAGGCTGAACAAGTCGCACCAACTGTTCATGTTAAGGCTAAAGCTATCCGTCAAATGCCATCATCCATTCATCAAGATGTTTTGACATCTCAGACAATCAAACGTCGCCAATATTCGACCTTGGATAGTGTGTTGAATAGTTTTCCCGGTACGGTTATTGTTCGCTCCGGAAATATAGGACAACCATCTTCTGTTTTTGTTCGAGGAACCAACTCAAACCACTTGCAGGTGCGTTTGGATGGCATGCGTATCAACTCACCTGACGCCGCCAACGGATCACTCGATACAAGCTTAATAGGGACAGAGAATCTCGCAACAATATCTATTCTGCGTGGCGGGCAGGGAAGTCTCTATGGACCGGATGCTGTTGGTGGTGTGTTATTGCTCACGACGCCAAAAGCTGAATCTTCGCAAGAGGATTTACAGGTAGAGTTCTCAAGTAATCGGGTCGCAAAAATTTCAGGCAGTGCCCAGCATCGCTATGATACTTTGGGGGTGTATCTCGGGGCGGATGGGGTGCGAAGTTCAGGGAATCATCAAACACCTGTGACGTATCGCCAACCATCTGGACATTACCCTCGTCTTTATTTTAGGCAGAACGGTTTTGTTGGGCGCCTTGATCATCAGTTAAACGATCGAAGCCATTTAATGCTCGTTAGTCGTTATAATCAGGCAGATGCACTGATTCAACTTTTTGATCGGGCATCACCTCAAGAGCGAGAAAATTTTCTGCATCGTGGTCAGCTATCTGTTCAACCGACCTTGAACTGGACGCATCTGTTTGGGGTTGGTTTTTTTCAGTCACGACAGAACAATGCAATTCGGGATCGATTCCAATCCCAAACCATGGGACAGCGTACCCAATTTGATTGGACGCAGACATATCAGAGCAGGGCGTTTGGTGATTTTTCGTTGATGCTTGAAGGTAGTCAAGATCGAGTCAAGCAGAACGATGCAAGATCATCCTTTGCCTTTCTACAAAATTCATTCGGTATGGGTTGTTTGTGGCAGAAAAAAGGGTCTTGGGTTGATTGGGATATAAGTCTTAGGCATGACAAAACCGCTTCGTTCGGGGCAACTGTAACCCATCGTGAAGGTTTTGTTTTGAAACCATGGTCTGGCGGCAAGCTAATAGCAAGTTATGGCACCGGTTTCAAGGCACCTACTCTTTACCAATTATATGCGAAAACCCCTTATTATTCCGGTAACCCTGATTTAAAGACCGAGCATTCACAGCAATGGGATGTAGGATTTGATCAGGTACTAGGGCGATGTTTTCGATGGCAAGAAACTTATTTTATGAACCGATTAACACGCCTTATTTATCCGACGGTGGACTTTCAGTCTAATACAAACTTAGGCCGAGCAAGAATCAAAGGACTTGAATCGGGTGTTTCATGGTTTTTTGGGGGGTGGATTGTCTCGTTTAATCATACGTTGATGAGGGCAGAAAATTTGCAAGATCGAACACGATTACTCAGGCGCCCGCGAACCAAACTTGCCGGCATAGTTTCGTATGAGTTGGACGACTGGTTGTCAAGTCTTGAGATTATCCGTCAAGGGCATCGACCGGATATCCATCCAACAAACTTTAGAAAAATAACGGCAAAACCATATACGGTGCTCCATCTTAAAATTCAAAAGAAGTTGACCTCAGGGACTAGGTACTTTGGGCGTATTGAAAATGTTTTAAATCGGAAAATTCAAGAACCAATGGGGTATAAACAAAGTGGTCTAGCTGTTTATTGTGGGATGGAGATGCGGTTTGTTTAAAGGGTATAAACTTAGCTTTATGTTTGCGAGTATTATTCATGTTGCTCCCTTTGTATTATTGGTGTGGGGGCAGAATGGTAAAATTTTAGCACCATCGGCTTCTATATCGTTTGATGTTCGTCTTGAAGTCATGCCTTGTGTCACACCGTGCAACCCTGCCCATAAAAAATCTGAAAAGGATCGAACGTTGGCTGTTCACTCCCAACCTGTAGTGTCACAGGTAACAGAGCATCACAAAACCGAGGTGGATGGTTGTGCCGAATTTTCTGTTGCTGAATTTATCAAGGGGAACCCCAAGCCGATGTACCCGGAAGAAGCGCGTATTATTGGAATCGAGGGAGAGGTTTTAGTTGAAGTAATTTTTCAGGATGGCGACCTTATTTCTTGTAGGATCATTGAATCCCCGCATGATTTATTATCCAATGCAGCAAAACAACAAATTGCTCAATGGGCTTTTCCTAAAACAAAGCAACGAATGACTCTGAAAATCCCTGTCGAATTCCAGTTGATATAGAGTTATAGAGCTTCACTTTCAATTTGATTGGGGATCTCTCTTTTTTAATCTTTCTTAAATCATGAAAACTCGAAGTTGAACTTCGAAATTTCATGAGTTCTTCTAATGAAGAGGTGAACCATGATTAATCGTTATCATTATCTTGAGCAAATCGAGCAAAACTTTGATGTTCACTCTGTTGTTGCCTTGTTAGGCCCGCGTCAATGTGGGAAAACAACATTGGCTAGGGAGTTTGCAAATTCATACAAGGGCGATGTTCATTTTTTTGATTTAGAAAATCCTCAGGATAGAATCTTAATGGACAGCCCTCAGCTTTTACTATCTGATTTGTCTGGTCTTATCATTATTGACGAGATTCAATGGTCACCTAACTTATTTCAATTTTTAAGGTATCAAGTTGATCAGCAGGGATAAGCACAGCAATTTTTGATCTTAGGGAGTGCTTCTCGGGATTTAATTCAATAATCATCTGAATCATTAGCCGGGCGTATCGGTTACATAACAGTGTCACCATTTTCAATTGTTGAGATTGATGATCTTGTTGGGTTGCACCAACGAGGGGGTTTTCCACGATCTTATTTAGCAAAATCGGATGCAGCCTCACAATTGTGGTTAGATAATTATATTCAGACCTTTCTTCAGCAGGATATTCCGCAACTTGGCATTAATATTTCTGCACAGACATTGTGGCGGTTTTGGAGTATGCTTGCTCACTATCATGGTAATATCTATAACTCCTCTGAGATTGGTCGTTCTTTAGGCGTTAGTGATCATACAGCCAGACATTATCTTGATATTTTAGTGGGAACCTTTATGGTTCGCCAATTATCCCCGTGGTTTGAAAATATTGAAAAAAGGCAGGTCAAGCGACCTAAAATCTATATTCGTGATTCCGGGATATTTCACAGATTATTAGGTGTTTCTGACTATTCGACACTTTTTAGGCACCCTAAAATCGGGGCATCATGGGAAGGGTTTGCTTTAGAGCAAACGATTCAGTTGTACCGCGCCAGACCTGAGGAATGCTTTTTTTGGTCAATCCATCAGCAAGGTGAGCTTGATTTGCTTATTATTAAAGACGGGCAGCGTCATGGATTTGAATTTAAATATTTAGATGCACCGGCATTAACAAAATCTATGATAATGGTTAAAGATATTTTGAAACTTGATTCTCTAGAAGTTATCTATCCGGGAGATAAGATGTATAAGATAGAGGAATCAATTTCTGTTGTCCCACTAAAAAAGATTATGAAAACTCGAAGTTGAACTTCGGAATTTCATGAACCTATGTTTCAATTTCAAGGGGAAATGTAACTTCTTCTTGAAAATCTGCGACGTTCAACTCAGCGTCAATGACAGCCATGAGTTTAGCTTTATTAGAATCAAATCCGGTTATTGTAATGACAGGATTTTTGAGTCTAGGTTCAAACATACGAATAGCATTTTCACATAATCTTGCAATGCGTGGGTAGGATCCTTTTGCTGTGGCATCATAGTGTGAAAAGTCTGACAACCCATACATTTGGGGAAGGGCAAAGTTCTTGGGGTTACTGGCTAACTGATCGTAATCTGATTTTCTGATGCCGGCTCGGGTGTTTAAGATTCGGGAAAGTTCATCTTGGATGGATTGCATGAGCTCAAAACGATTGTAATAACGTTTTGCCGGAATTTCTTCTGTTATACCACGATCATCATCGATGAGTTTTTCAAATAAAGGAATAGGAGCCCCCTGTGACCGTTTCGGTTCGGCCAAAGACTCCTTAATAATATCACGCATATCTTAGCCCTTTTAGGCTTCGATTTTACCTGTTGTATAATCGAAGTAGCTAACGTTGTTACCTTTAGCAGTCCCATCCTGGTTATACTGTACAATAGTATTTTGACGTGTTTCAGGTCGGAATGAAAGGATGAATTTATCGAGTTGTTGTTGTGTTGATTCAATACGGCAGTTTGTATAGGTGATGTATTGGATCGCAACTTTAAGATCTGTAATGTTGGCTAAGCGGATTAGCTTGATAGCTGCGATGTTTGAGCCTGAATACATTTTCGTTTCAAGGGATGCGACGTAATCACCGATTGGAATTGCAATCAAAACACTGGAGTGTTGAACAGCCGAGGTTGAAAACAATTGGTTTGCTGTATTTCCCTTGGTTAAGCGAGCTTGTTCTGAATACCAGCCTAATAATTCAACACACTGAGTTAAATCCGCATCGGTTCCATCCGGTGCCCCATCAATTGTGGATGACAGCAAATCATCAATCATTACCATCCATTCCGGTGTTGAGACATGAGATGTGTGAACAATTTGCGGTGAATGTTGTGGAATACCAATACCAAAACCAGCCCCTGTCATCTGTCCGACAGAATCTTGCATATTGCTGTGGGTCATACCACCTTGGCCAGGGATTATATTCGTCATATTATTCTCCAAATACTTTACGATCTTAAGTTAACAATAATACCTCCAGGATTAATTTTTAGTAAAAATTTATATTAATTTTTTATAAAAATAGTGCTAATTTCAAGAAATGAATGACAGGAGGGATTGATGAGAAAGACGATACTGTTACTTACTGTACTGTTAAGTGAGAGTCAATCAATGGATCGATTGTGGCACTGGTGGTCAGGTGAAACTCCTATTACAAGTCCGCAAGATTATTCCCAACGATGTTTGATCGGTAATGAATATCCTATTTTAAATCAGGTTGATCATGACTCACAAGGATCACTCCGCGGCGCTACGATCCCACCGACTAGTCTAGTCTATGAGCATGATGCTGCCAGCACACCATCAGATACGGTCTTGCAGACAAGTAGAAATCACTATATTAAAGCCACTATTGTATCCTTCCGGATGGAGCATTCTTTCACAGGAATATCTTTGGTAAAAAAATATCCCTTTGCTTTTATCGGAGGATATGCCGCAACATTTATTTTACCAACAATGATTTCTACCCCTATCTGGACACTTGGTATTGCCGGTGGGTTGGGGTACACATGGTGGTCCAATCGTGATGTCCTTGCTGAATCTTGGAATGATTTTAATAAATTGAAAAGACTAAGTGGGATACAAACATCATTGGGGCAGGCATTGTCTCGGTCAGGTTGTCACCTTGAACCAACTTTTAAGCCTGGTGGATTGATTCAATTCCAAGGGCATATTCCTAATGGTCTTATTCCCGGACAATCACTATATGTTGATTTAGTCGTTAGACCTACGGCTGAACTCACACTTTAGTGTTATTTTTTATCCGGTTTATAGAAATAAAAGTGTGCGACAAAAATGCGAAGTTTATCGGGGCCAACAATATGGTCTGCAACTCGTTGAAGGCGTTTTTCAATGGTATCTTGGTTAGGTTGTTGGCCTGGTAACCATTGATCACATAAAGCGCCATAGACATCAGCAAAGAAACGATCTTTGAAGATTATTTCGTAGGGTTTGTAAGGATAGATTGAGGTTGCATCTTTCGTCATAACATGAATCAACAAACGCACAAAAGCAAAGACTTGATCCCCCTTGACCACAGGGATGATTAAAGGCTGTAGTTCTATATAGGTTTCCGTTGTGTTTTTTAGAGCGCTATTGTCGCCTTTGTCATGGGCAAGCAGTAATGATAAAGTTAGGTATAATGTTTTGAGCATACAAATCTGAATCGAAGGGTAAACCTATGATCAGAATATCATCGCCCTAGCAGTTGCGCTAGTCTGTCCAACGAAGCGTTAATAAATCCCGGTTCTTGTCCGTCATAGAATGTTTTTGTTAGATTAACGTATTCATTGATAATGACTGCTTTTGGCGTTTCTGGAAATGAATGAAGTTCACATGTGCCACATCTTAAAATTGCTCGTAAAACATTCTCAATTCGCTCAAAAGGCCAATCTTTTGATAAGATCTGGGTAATCAATCCATCGATGTGGTCTGATTTTGAGTGCCAGCCTGTGACTAGGGCTTCAAACAAGTTTAGATCGGGATTTTTCATATGATACTGATCTGGATTTTTAAAACGAGTATTGATGAACTGACTGATGGCAACACGCGGATCTGATGGTTCCATTTCCAATTGATACAGAGCTTGCACTGCGCCAAGTCGTGCAGCTGAACGGCCTTTGAGAACAGCTTGGGGTTCATTTGTCATTTTTTTTCCTTATTAAAAAAACTATCAGCTTGGTCTTGTACTTGTGAAATAGTAGTTTGTACTAATTTTCGCCAGCTTTCAATTTCATTATCATTTGTTGTGGGTTGAAACGGTACGGGATCACCATAGATAAATATCCCTTTTGAAAACGGGAGAGGGAGTTTAAATTTATCCCAACTCTTAAATTGAATGAATCGAGACGTTGCATATGCCATGGGCATGATAGGGGCTTGTCCATGCCGAGAAAGTTGAATAATGCCAACGTTGAGTTCTCGGGCTGGCCCTCGAGGGCCGTCGGGAATAATTGCTGCAATTTCTTTAGATCGCAGAGCTTCGAGTAACGCCAAGAAAGCGCGTGCACCGCCACGGTTGGTTGATCCTGTTGTATAGTCAATTCCAAGCCGCTTAAACGTACGTGCAACCATCATACCATCTCCGTGACCGGATACCATTGAGAGGATCCGTTTATGAGGCCAGAAATTCATAAAAGGTATCATAGCCAGATTACCGTGCCAGAAACAAACAATCAAAGACCCCGCATTAAAGTAAGAGTCTGCTTTATCTTTGCCAATCCATGTCCATTTTGTCGTATAAAACACGAGTTTTAAGTACAGACTGATGATCCAAGACAAAAAGTTCTGAAAGCCGGGGCTTTTCGTGAACTGCTTTAGCCAGCGTTTCATTGACCGTCCTCATCTTGCGATCGAGACTGTGCTTGCCAGAGTTCTGCATAATGACCATTCTTTTTGATTAGTGTTTCATGGTTGCCGACTTCAACGATGCGTCCTTGATCCATCACGTAAATGGTATCAACGTTAATAATTGTCGATAAACGGTGGGCAACAATAATTGTCGTTTTGCCTTGCATGAGCGCTTCTAATGCTCCTTGAACGTGACGTTCCGAATGGGTGTCGAGGGCACTTGTTGCTTCATCAAGTAATAAGATAGGCGCATTTTTTAGCATCGCTCTTGCAATTGCAATCCGTTGGCGTTGTCCGCCTGATAGCATAACACCATTTTCACCGACAATTGTGTCGTACCCTTTAGGTAGTTTCATGATAAAATCATGAGCTGCGGCTGACGTTGCTGCATCAGTGATATCCTGATCACTGGCGCCAAAACGACCATAGGCGATGTTGTTGCGAATTGTATCATCAAATAGGGTGATTTCTTGGCTGACAAGGGCAATATGACTGCGCAATGAAGCCACGGTAATATCCTGGATTGAGACATCATCAATTAAAATCTCGCCGTCAGTAATGTCATAAAACCGAGGGATGAGGTTGATGAACGTTGATTTCCCGGATCCGCTGGATCCGACAAGAGCGATGCTTTTTCCCTGACTAACACTTAAGTTAATATCAGATAGCGCGGATGTTCCGTTAGGATAGGTGAAACTGACATTTTTAAAGGTCAAGCGCCCTTGAATATCCGTAATCGGTTTGGCTGTGTTTTTATTAACAATAAGCGGTTGAGTGTCAATGGTTTCAAAAACACGCTGTGCGGCACTAAGCCCTTCTTGTAAACTTGTGTTGAGGTTGCCTAATCGCTTTAACGGGTCATAACATAACAACAAAGCCCCGGTAAATGAAATGAATTCACCTGCTGTTCTTGTGCCTTTTAGGACTTGCCAGCCGCCATAAGCAATGATCAAAGTTGTGGTCAGGCCACCTAAAACCTCAATAATGGGGGAAGTTGTTGCGCGAATGCGCGTTGCTTTTGTAATAAGCTGATATACGCGTTCTGTGGCCGATTCTACCCTGCCAATTTCATAGGGCTCCATGCCATAGGTTTTCACAACGCGCATGCCTTGGAAAATTTGTGACAGTTGGGACGTGATTTTCCCAAATTCATCTTGGGTATTATACGTTACTTTGCGCATCCGTCGTGATATTTTTGATATGGGCAAGACAATTGATGGTAATAAGAAAAAAGCAATCGATGCTAGCATCCAATCCCGGTAGAACATAATCCCGATTAAGACAATAAGCGACGTCAAATCTTTACCTAATCCGACAATGACGTTACTAACAGAATAACGCATCAACATAATGTCATTGGTAAACCTGGAAATTAACTCACCACTTGAGTTGCGGTGATAAAAATTTAGGTCCAATTTCATCAGGTGAGAGAATAGCCTGTTTTGCAGATCACAAATAATCCGCTGTCCTATGACAGACATGGTAATAGCCTCGCCATATGAGGCAAAGCCGCGTACAGCAAACGCCACAAATACCGAACCACTGATTACAAATAAAAGGTCAGGATTTCCTTTGTAAAAAACATCGTCAAAAACAGGTTGTAAAATAAAAGGAATTGCGCCATTAGCGGTGGCTGCTAAAATCATAAAAACAATAGCAAATAAAAATCGCACGCGATAGGGCATCACGTGTTCATTAAAAAGACGGGCAGCCAAACGACGTGTTGGGCCATCCGACATGATTTTCTTGATAATTTTACTCATTACTTTATTTTTAGCTGATTTTAGGGGGAAAAGGCTAGTAAAATAATTAGCAACCTCTTATTAGAAATAATCTAAGGAGATCTATAGCTTTAGACAGGATTCTTTTATGATTCACTGCTTCAGGCTATTAAAATCAATCTGTAAATGCTTGATACTCGTCTTCGATTGTTAATCCTGAATTCAGGACACGGTTATTGGGGTCAAATAACTTCATTAGGTTTCCGTTCTTAGATTTCTCCAAAACCGCTCTTGCTTGCTTTACTAATTCAGTTGTGAGAGGTATTGACGAATCGTAAGTAAAAAAAGCATCTTCAAGATTTTCTGCCATATCATATTCGATGAAAAGAATCGATGATTCAGTATGGTTTCTCCTAATTCTAATCCACTAATGGTGATCAGAACGTGCATAAATAATAGATTTGTTAGGGCTAAAGGAGATAACAGTAGCATCTAAAAAAAGCCCGAAGCTCATTATTCGCTACTATCATAATGTCTTGACAGGGTGATGATTTCTTTTTTCCCTATTGGCTGAGGTTTGAATAACGGAGAACGGTTTTAGGAAGGGAGATTGATGATTGTAACCAATAAATTCCATGCTATTTGGGCTGATAGAACAACCGACAGGTCGTTCAAAGGTGTTATTCTTAACATTTTTACAAACAGCAAAACTGACAGTTTCCTGGCCAGCCATAATTTGATCGGTGCGTACTAGGGTAATCTCAGAGGTAAAGATAGGATGAACTGTATAAACAAATAAGTAAAATAACTGGATAATTTTCTTAACGATTCTTATATAAGGTAAGTTAATTGTATTTTAGAAGGTTCCTTATGTATACAGTATTTAGACTTGATTTTTTTGTCTGTAGTGTTGTTCAAGATCACAGTGACCTCAAAAATACGTTGCAGTATTTTCTTAATAAAACCATTATTAGTGGGGACAATCTTAATGATTAAAAAGTTTTTTCTAAGTTTATTGTTTGTTGGAGCAGTAGCAGCCCAAGATCATATTCGCTGGACATTACCTTCTAGTTCTTCTGATGTTGGCGCCATCGATACACAATGTCGTCAGGATCTCATTATTTGTTCACAAGAACGTTATGTAGACTTTCTCAAAGAAACTGGATGTGATAGTCTTCCTGAAAAAAAAGTTGATTATCAACAATTGAGTCCGATGGAAGCGGCGGTGATTTTCCAATCTGCCGATATTACCTTTGTGAAACAGGGGGAAGCTAAGATCAGAAGTAAGCCACAAGCGACGCATTATTTTGCAACTCATAGTCTTATTGACTGTGTTGGTATTAGTATTTGGACACCAACAGCAACTTATTTCTCTCATATGGATATTGTAAGTATTGTCAATGGTAAACTGGGGCGGTTATTAGATCGAGTTGATTGTTCTCAACGGCAAGAAGCAAAGGTAACCCTAGTCTCGGCTTATAAAACACGTGTGTTATCTGAAACTCTTAAGGCGTTGCAGGAACGGAACTATCGAGATATTAGCCTCGATATTGAAGACGCTGTTATGTTGTTTGATTCAAGAGATTCTGAATTGTGCTCTTCAGAGAAAATTTGCCCTGTTTCAGCCTTTGGTGATGATTTATCAAAACTGAGAAATAAAACGGTTGATAAGTTACAGCGATTACAGAAAGATGGTTATTTTGGTGTCAAATCTCTTTTTGTTCATGCACAAACAGGGCAAATTCTAACGCTATCACCAGTTGATAAACGAGGGAAAGATCACTATATCCTCTATGAAATTCAAAAACTAAAGGAATCTAAATGATTTTTACGTTTTGTTTTCTTGCTTTGTTTGTGCTTGTGATGTTTTGGGTATACTGGAAGGATTCATCGCAATCCGCAAGAACTGTTGCCGTTAAAAACAATCCGACACAACGTCTTTGGGCGTGGATTTATTTTTTTGCTGATTTGGTGGCTGAGTTTCTTATTGGGGTGTTGACTATTTTCTAAGAGAATCACTCACACACGGTGGTACAAATTCTGATATATCACCGTCATGAGTGTAAATAGATTTTACAATGGTTGAGGATATAAACGGATAATCTTGAGCAGACAAAAGAATGGTTTCCACTTCGGGAGCCATTTTTTTATGAGCATGAGATAGTTGAGCCTCAAAATCATAATCGTTGGTATTTCGCACTCCGCGAATTATGGTGTGTGCGCCAACGCGATTAACTAGGTTAAGCAGTAACCCATTAAATAATATAACATCATATTGACAATTAAGCTGAGCCTGATTTAGGGATTGGTTAACCCAGTCAAAGCGTTGCTCTACTGCAAATAAGGGTGATTTTGTCTCATTATGGGCAATGCAAATATAAAGAAAATCAACGAGCCTTGAGGCTCGTTGAATAATCTCGAGATGTCCCCAAGTTATGGGGTCAAAGCTTCCCGGATAAAGCCCAATCTGCATCCTTAGGCCTTGGCATCGTTCAACGATTTTTTGAGGGATTCTTTATCCCCAGGCATAAGGATTTGTGTGTCTTCGCCATCAAACATAATGATGGTTGGGGTTGCATCAAGGCCAATTTTGACAGCCAGTTCATGGTTGGATTTGATTTCCTTGCGGACTTCATCACTATCCATGGTTTTTTGTAGTTTTTTCATATCAAGACCTAATTCTTTTGCCATTTTTAGGAATTTAACTTTGTCGACCTTTTCATTGCTGGTTGCAATGCGCATGATTAGGGATTCGTATTTATCATATCCTTGCTTTGCTGCGGCCATCAATCCTGTGACAGTGTCAGCTGATTCATTGCCCATAATTGGCCATGGACGCATATAGACTTTTAGGTTGCTATATAATCCTTTAACCTCGTTTAAGTTTGCTTCGAAGTGACGGCAATGGGGACAATTCGGATCAGCGAAAACAACCAGTTTCACATTGCCGTTTGGATTGCCGCCAACAACAGCAGTTTTATCATTGAGGAGATCATCCTTAAACTTCGTCATTTTTTCAGCTTCTTTTTTCAGTGCTTCTTTTTGCTGTGTCTCACCGTAATTTTGGATTGCTTTGACTAAAATGTCCGGGTTTTTCTCAATAAACTCCAAAACAAGCTTTTGAATGTCAGCTTGTTGCGTTGGTGAGAAAGACGATGGTGTAGCTGCTTCGATCACTTTACCATCAGTTGTATGACTTTCATTGGGGTCAATTGCTTTAGCTTCAAAAGCTTTGTCATCATCATGATCTTTTTTTGTGTCGTCCGTCTTTGTTTCAATTGGCTGGGCTTCGGCTAGTTTTACTGTGCCATCAGCCGCGATAGATTCAACTTTGGCTGGCTCTTTTGTTTCTGCTGTCGTTTCTTTTTTTGTGTCATCAGCTTTTATCTCTTCAGGTTTTGCTTGAGGGGCTGCTGCTGCTTTATTATCTGTCGTTGATAGCGGGAGCAATTCCATTTTCTTTGGTTCTGCTTTTGTCTCAGCAAAAGACGCCGTTGTTAATAAAAGTGCAAGAAATGATGTTCTGATCATAATGTCCCTTTCGAAATTCGTATCGCTTTACCTATAGTGTAAATACAATTTTAACTATTTGAAAGAGGTTAATTTTGATGTGATCAGGACAGCGACCCCAACTAAGACGATACTTGGTCCACAGGGCAGGTCAAAGAATAAGGAGGCAAGAAAACCTAAAAGGAAGATAATGATTGCCATAACGATAGATCGAACGACCATGCGTTCAGGTGTGGTGGCAGAGGTTGAACTGGATGCTGGAAATATAAGGAGTGCAGGCAACATCAGTCCCCCTATGATTTTGATGGCAACGGCAGTAGTAATAGCCATTAAGGTAAAGAGGACTGCTTTCATCAATCGAACGTTAATAGTTTGTGTCTTGGCGAGATCTTCGTTGATGCTGAGGGTTAGTAAGGATCTCCAGAATACCACGCAAATTACAGTTGTCATGAGAGTACACCCTAAAATAAGGGTGATATCCCGCGATGTGGTTGCAAAAATCTCTCCGAATAAAATTGTCTCGGGGTTAATCTGTAGGGTTGGGTTTTTCGATAAGACAATTAAACCTAAGGCGAGCCCCCCATAAGATACCATGCCTAGCCATGTATCCAGAGGAAGTTTTGATGATTCTTGATGTTGAGATAAAATCAAAACAGCAACTAATGAAGATGCAAGCACACCGATCTCTGGGCTAAGATTCAACAACAAGCCTAAGGCGACGCCTGAAATTGCAGCATGTCCCATAGCATCTCCGAAAAAAGTCATGCGTTGCCAAAGGGTAAAGCATCCTAATATACCAAGTGGAATGGCAAGGAGACATCCGGCTATCAGAGCAAGTTGAACGAAGTTTTGCCCAAGGAGATCAATCATGATTTTTACCCCCTGAACAAGGCTCGTCGTGACGATGAGTGTGATGATGGGTGTAAACGGCTAAGCTAGAGGCTTCAGACTTTGATCCAAACAGTTGAGCATAGCTTGGATGTTGAGCCACATCTGACGGGGTGCCAGAACAACAAACGTGTTGATTCAGACAAATCACTTCGTCTGAGGCTGCCATGACAAGATGGAGGTCATGGGAAACCAAGATAACAGCGCATCCTAATTCATCGCGGATGGAGGCAATCACAGAGTATAACTCAGCCTGTCCCATTACATCGATGCCTTGGGCAGGTTCGTCCAGTACCAAGACATCCGGAGTTTGCATCAGAGCATGTGCTAAGAGGATTCGTTGCATTTCACCGCCAGAGAGGACGTGTAGTGATCTTGATTTAAGGTGGCAAGCACCAACCCGGTGGAGTATTTTTGCAATTTTTTCTTTTAACTCAGTATTCTGCTGAGGGGTTGCTAGTTGTAGGAATCTCTCAACGGTCAATGGCATGAGCGGATTGAGTTTTAGTTTTTGGGGCAAGTAACCAAAGATAATATCTTTGTCATATTGGATTTGTCCAGATGAAGGCTTGATGAGCCCTAGAATTAATTTGAGCAAAGTTGTTTTCCCTGCCCCATTTGGCCCAATAATGGTCGTGATTTTTCCTTTTGTAATCCTGAGGCTGATATCCGTCAGAATATCTTGGTATCCTAAGTTGATTAAGGTAACAGATGGGCTGTCCATGACTAAAATTACATTTTTTCTTCGTGAGGATAAACGCCCCACAATTTAATTTTCCTGAGCCACCCTGTATGACCATTAACGTCAACTTGGCACCATTCCGCATCACATTTTTTTACTTTGACGATAACGTCAGGTTCTAGAAAGGCAACAACCCGTGCATCTTGTTTCGGCTTTGAGCGAATCCGATGGCGACGTTCTTTAATCATCGCTGTTCGTTTGCCGGAGAGGAGGCTCTTGTGAACCCAACTTGTGGCGCCATCTTTGTCTTTGATTTGTCGCCATGTATCAAATTCAGCAATAATTTCAACAGGGAGTCCTTGACGTGTATAGGTCCACTCAATGGGATAAGTTTTGCCGGGTCCCACATGAACGTTGACTTTGTTGGATCGAATTGAGGCAAATCTTGGTAACGGGAGCTTTTCTGTCGCCGCCTGAGCACAGTTTAGGAGAGTAATTCCAAACAAAAAAGCTTTGATCATGCTTATTCCGTAATTCCTGTAGAGCCAAAACCACCTGATCCGCGGACTGTTGCCTCAAGTCCGTCAACTTTGTTCCATATGACGCGTTCGTGTTGAGCAATGACCATTTGAGCAAATCGCGTACCACGACTGATGGTAAAGGGAGTTTGGGATAGATTAATCATAATGCCCATGATTTCCCCTCGATAATCGGCGTCGATGGTGCCGGGTGCGTTCAAGACAATGACGCCATTCTTAAGGGCAAGACCTGAGCGAGAGCGAACTTGAGCCTCATATCCTGTGGGAAGAGCAATTGCAATGCCGGATGGGATCAATTTGATCTCACCCGGATTTAAGGTGATGTCTTCGTCAGTGGCAGCATAAAGATCGAGGCCTGCGCTTTGTTCCGTGCCGTATGATGGCAACGGTAGGTCGCGACCATGGGGAAGCTGTTGCAGGTCAACAGTTATATCATTTGTTGTTAAAGTTAAAGCTGTGGCAGACATTATAATTTTATGGTTTGTGGGCACTATGAATACAGGATACCCCATTTATGAAATTTTTCCAACCGACGTTAATAAAACCTGTATTGTTTAATAGATCTGAAAATGTCAGCTGATCCGGGAATTTACGAATACTCTCGACAAGGTATTGGTATGAAGCGCGGTCATTGGCAACCCATTGACCAAGTTGGGGTAAGATATCAAATGAATAGCGATCATATATTTTTTCAAGCATTGGATTGTCCACTTTACTGAACTCAAGACAAATAAAACGCCCGTTAGGTCTTAAAACTCGAAAAGCTTCATGTAAAGCTTTTTCTAAATTTGTTACATTCCGCATGCCAAAGGATATGGTGTAAATATCAAAACTTTCATCGGGGAACGGCAAATCTTCAGCGTTTCCACACACCCAGTCAAGGTTATTGATAATGCCCCGATTTAGGGCACGTTCTTGGCCCACATGCAGCATATTCGGGGTTAAGTCACAAATAGTGACGTGTGGAGCTAGATGCGGGTATGCTTCTAGAATTTTAAATGCGATATCCCCTGTTCCGCCTGCAACATCCAGGATTTTATCGCAAGGTTTAATCGGTAAGTTTGAGACAAAATTATTCTTCCAATAGCGATGAATCCCCAAACTCATGAGGTCATTCATGATATCATATTTTTGGGCAACGCTTGTAAATACATCTTGAACGCGTCGCGTGCGATCCTCTGGTGTGGTTGCTTGAAATCCAAAAAAGTTCTGAATCATAATGATTTGTACGTCAAAGTGAGCTTTGTTTCACTATACGCACTTACGGGTGTGTTGTCGACGGTTATGCTTGATTGCACTAAAGATGTTCAGAGAATTTTTTAGTGTCAACTAAGATGAGTATAATGAGGCCGCCCTCACTATAATATCATACACGCATCACTCCACATTCATAACTGCACTATCTGCCGGCTTATCCTCAATAATAAACCCCATATGGATCAATACCTTTTTAACCCCATCACGTATGATCCGGGCATTTTCATCCCGCGTTGGATTAGCCGTAAAGTAATCTTTCCACCAGTTTTCATTATTTTGATCAATCATCCCATTACCATGAAGATACTGTACCAATAGTCCTGCATTAAACGGTCTGAACTGTTGATTTGACCTGATTTTGGCTTTGACAAACTGCAACAATTTGCCCCAGCCTTCTTGTGTAAAGTTTATCTTATCTGATCGCAATGGATTGGCCGTGAACCAAGGTTGCCACCATCCGTCTAGCAATTGTTTGTCGGCCAAATGAACCGGCACTTGACGACGCCCTACGGTTTCCTCTCCCATGATCGCCTCTGGCTTGACAAGACCCTCGTTGATCACAAAATGTCCCCAGAATTTCCCATTAATAGGCCTGTCTGCACGAAGTTGAGTAAACCTTTGCCCTGATTCTTGAATACGTTGGAGTTGTTGTTCTGATAATTTTATGATTTGTTTTCTGGCCTCAAGCTGTCTTTGTGCTTGCACATACCTTAAATCATCGGCTATCTGGATCTTGTCCATAACCCAATTCACCAGCATATCCGGTGTCACTAAATCATAATAAACCTTCAATACATTGGTGGGATTCCTGTCAAACGGATCTCTTCCAAAAGTTCCTATACGTTCTGTATAATCAATGACAGATAATAACCCGAGTTTGTCTTTGAGTTGGTCTCGATAGGAACTGATCAAGTGAACATTCTGTGTGTTTTCTGCGGCCCTAGCCAGGATCGCAATTGAAAACCAATGATTTTTATTGGTCGCCAGGATGTTTTTGACGGCACTTGCAAAATCAGAGGCAACCAGATGTCCTTGAGCCAAAGCAAAGGCCACCGCGTTGATCCCCTCACTTTGCCCTGTTGGACAATGGAATAATCCGTTGACCAATTGATAGAACAGAGCCATTTTCGTATCCGGATCAGTCGATTTTTCGATATGATCAAAGATATAGGTTAAGGCAACCTTAGTCTGGCCAATCTTATCCTCATACATCGGCCAACCGGACACATCGTCTTGCTCTAAGGGAACGCCGTATAGGGTGCGCAAATATCCGGTGAGCCGGGGAACGATGAATTTCCAGACTTTATTTCATAGATTGAGCATTTCTGGTATCACTGGCATAGTCATTGGCCAAGGTTTCATATTCCATGTAGGCGGGCTTAGTCGGATCGGTAAAGTTAAGGCTGGTCAGGATTAGAGTAAGTTTTTGCAGAATCTCATGGATGTCAAAGACATGATCTACTGTAATATCGGGCAGACGATTTTGGGTGAATGTATCACGATTGATACGGATAGGCTGTTGGTCCAAGGCTGTATAAACTTCAGTCTCGGTTGTGGTCGATGGCATGACCTGAAGAGCCTTTGGGGTAGATAATCCCCGCACTCGATCACCAAAATGCCGCAAAATTTCCTGACGCCCCCATTGATCCGGACTTGGGCCAGTGAGGAGGAGGTTGGGGAGATTTTCCATGTATAGTTCAGTTAAGGTGTGTATATCACTCAGGGTTGCAGGTACGCTTGTCAATGGATTGCTGATGAGAGTTAGTGTGTGTAACCGTGTGAGGTTGGCAATCTCAGGAGGCATACTCGTCAGTTGGTTGCGGGAGAGGGCGAGCGTTCGCAATTGTGTGAGGTTGCTGATCCACTCCGGCACTTGTCTTAGATGATTGTCGGAGAGAGTGAGCCATTGGAGCCGTGTGAGGTTGCCGATCGAATCGGGTACTTGTCTAAGATGGTTATTGGATAGATAGAGTGTTTTTAACCATCTCATTTCACTTATTTTTAGGAGAATCCTATTTTTTTCATCTGCAGATTTTTGTTTAAACTTATCTTGTAAATTTAGATCATCCCGGTCTAATATCTTCTGTCTATCCAATGGAACTCCATTCCCCAATAACTGCTGCAGCTCATCTATAAGCTTGTTTTTTTCTTCAGAACTTAGCTCAACATAGGTTGGTCGTTCAATATCCATAGCAGCAGGGTCAGCCGCAGAACCAGCGCCTTGCATTGCCATTGATGATCCCCCCATGGCAAGTAAGATAAGTAATGTCGATGTGATCTTGTTCATAAGAAATCCCGCAGAGAAGAATCCATATCAGTTAGTATAGGGATAATTGGTCAACATAGGGTTAAGGGTATCAATAAAAGTCTACTCGAAATCACCTCTTTTTTCGGGAGGGTTACTTTCCGATAATACTCCCTTACCCAGTTCAATCAGCGTTTGGCGTAGCTTTGGATCATGAATATCGCTGGTCATGGATTCAAGTTGAGCTAGGGTTGCTGCGTCAACTATTGGTATGGGTTGTTTTTTCTTTTGTCGAGGGGTAACTTTGCCATTTTTGATCAGGAGTTTGTCGACGGCTTTGTAGCCGAAATACTGATTAATTTTTTCAACGATCAAAGGTTCTAAGTGCGATAATTCTAGGGCAAAAGCGCTGGATGTTTTAAGGGTTAGGCGCCCCCCGGTCCGGCGTTCATGGGGAAAGATTATTTTCTCAGGCTGACAGAACTCGGCGAATTTTTCACCGACAATAAGGTTCCAGTCCAACAGAATAGACGCGCGAATAAACCCCTGTTTTTGAGCTAAGGGGGTTGTTATTTTTGCAAGGATATGCCTAAGGTTTTTCATGGTATTTTTGACTCATCACACTTATAATACCACTTATATCATTATTTTAATTAGTTAACCATGATCGTTTTAGGAATTGAGACCAGTTGTGATGAAACCGCCGCCGCCCTTGTGAGTGACGATAAACGAATTTTATCCAATGTTATTCATGCTCAAATAGATGCCCATCAACCGTATGGGGGGGTTGTTCCTGAAATTGCAGCAAGGAATCATTTAGCTCATCTTAACTTGGTTGTAACAAAAGCTTTGGATGATGCTAACTTAACACTGCTTGATGTCGATGCGATTGCTGTCACGGCAGGCCCGGGATTAATTGGGGGGGTCATGGTCGGTGTTATGGCTGCTAAAGCTATGGCTGCATCTCTGGGCAAACCATTTGTCGCTGTGAATCATCTAGAGGGGCATGCTCTGACAGCGCGATTAACGAATGATGTGGCATTCCCGTTTTTGCTTATGTTGATGTCTGGTGGGCATTGTCAAATTTTGGTGGTCAAGGGACTCGGGGATTATACTGTTTTAGGTAAAACTATTGATGATGCAGCTGGTGAAGCTTTTGATAAGGTCGCAAAATCCTTGGATCTTGATTATCCTGGTGGACCACAGGTTGAGTTGTTCGCAAAGACAGGAAATGCAAAGCGGTTTGTCTTGCCTCGCCCTTTGAAAGGGCGAGAGGGATGTGATTTTTCTTTTGCAGGGTTAAAAACGGCTGCGCGAAATATTATATTGGCAGGCGAGATAGAAAATGATCAGGATAAATCTGACTTGTGTGCTGGATTCCAAGAGGCTGTTAAAGATTGCCTAGTTGATCGTCTTAAGCATGCGCTTGATATGGTTGATATTGATTTTAAGGCTGTTGTTCTTGCTGGTGGGGTTGCTGCGAATGAGTATTTAAGGGCAGCCTTGACAGCTCTTTGCCATGAGAATGGCAAGGAATTTATTGCGCCCCCCTTGAAATTGTGTACAGATAATGCTGTTATGATTGCGTGGGCAGGGATAGAACGTCTTAATTTGGGGCAAAAGTCTGACTTAAATTTCCAACCTCGACCACGATGGCCATTGGCGGATTTAAAGGGTTAGTTCGATGCTTGAAAAAAAACACGTTGTTGTCGTCGGAGCAGGTGCTTTTGGGAGTGCTTTGGCATTGAGTGCGCTGAAGGCAGGACAAAAAGTTACCCTCTATGCCCGTCGCCAAGAACAAGTTGATACCCTCAAACTTAAGCGGTTTAATGATCGTTACTTACCAGATATACCATTGCCGGAAACATTAAATATAACCGCAGATTTATCTGTTCTAAAAACGGCTGATATCCTATTGCTGGTCACGCCAGCCCAGCAAACAGATCAAATTATTGAGGATTTAAAGCCATTTTTAAAATCGTCAACACCAATTGTTATTTGCGCGAAGGGAATTCATCGCGGGGAAAAATCTTTATTATCCGGGATTGTGCGGCGGCGTGTGGCTAATCCTGTCGCTGTGTTGTCGGGCCCTTCTTTTGCCGATGAGTTAGCTAGAGGCATGCCGACAGCAGTGATGATTGCGAGTCAAGATATTGAGGAGGCTGAATCTATCGCAAAAACGTTGCGCCATGGAACGCTGCGCTGTTACGCAAGCTCTGATATTATTGGGGTTCAAGCAGCTGGCGCTTGTAAAAACGTGATTGCCATTTCTAGCGGCATTGTAGACGGGCTCGGTATGGGGTGTAATGCTCGGGCGGCCTTGTTGTCACGCGGGCTTGCGGAAATGACGCGATTAGGGATTGCTTTGGGGGGAGATAAAGAAACGTTCCTAGGTTTGGCTGGGGTAGGTGACTTATTTTTGACGGCAACCAGTGAGAAGTCGCGTAATTACTCATTTGGTTTGCAATTGGGACGGGGACAATCTATGGATGAGATTTTATCCCGTAGGCACTCGGTTACCGAAGGGGTTGTGACAACAGCTGCTATTTATGATATTGCGAAAAAATTAAACGTTTATGCACCGTTAACGCAAGCAGTCTATAGAGTTTTGCATGAACATGAGACAATTGAATCTGTCATTGTTGATGTTCTGTCGCGTCAGTCTGAAAGGGAATTTTAATGGCATATTGGTTGGTTAAAACAGAGCCGTCAACATGGTCATGGCAAGATCAAAAAGAAAAAAAAGTGACGCATTGGGATGGTGTTCGTAATTATCAGGCGTCTAATAACATGAAAGCTATGAAGGTTGGAGACCTGTGTTTTTTCTATCATTCCGTGAGTGAACGTCGAATTGTTGGGATTGTTCGGGTATGTCGGGAATATTATCCAGATCATACAGATGAGACAGGTCGTTTTGGGATGGTGGATGTGGAATACTATGCGGATATGCCGATTCCAATTTCTCTTGAACAAATTAAACTTGTTCCTGAGTTATCAGATTTAGCTTTGATTCGCCAGTCGCGGTTGTCGGTTATGCCCATTGATGAGGGGGCTTGGAACTTGTTATGTGACATGGGTAGCTATAAACAATGATTCAGACTATTGCAAGATGGGTTTTAGCAGGGGTTGGGCCTATTGCTTTGTTTATGCCAAAAGGGATGTATATCCCGTTAGTGATTGTTTCGGGTTTAGGGGTTTTTGACCATAAATTTAAGGAAATTCGCCACCTTGTAACGCCACTTTGGTTGAGTTTTTTTGGTCTTGTTCTGTGGATGGGGTTGTCTTGCATGTGGTCAATAAATCCACGTATTTCCTTGTTAACTTTGAAGAAAGTTATTCCGATTCTGGCTTGTGCACCTTTGTTTTTCCTATATTTAAAGTCTTTAAGTCATCTTGAGTTGGATCGTCACCTCAGTTGTTTTTTTAGGGGAATGTGGGTTTGTGTCGGAATACTAGTCCTCGACTATTTTATGGATTATCCCCTTATTGATATAATCCATACGAATCGATCCGCAACCTATTCCAGATTTATGACAACCGTGTGTCTTGGGATTTGGTTGTTTGAATTAACGCAACGTTATCCTAAATATCCTGTTGTTTTCATTCTGTTGTCGATTGTAACGTCAGCCTGGGTTATGTGGTCTTATGATTTTGATGCGGGGCCCGTTGCGCTTGTCTTGGGGTGTCTTGTTGTTATTTTGACAATGATGCTGCCAAAACTGACAAATCGCTTTTTGTCAATGGTTGTTGGTCTTGCTCCTACTTGTCTGGCGTTTCTGATCGGATTCTTGATGACATCGGACCACTGGCAAAAAATTGCTGTGCACCCTGAATCAAGCTCTTCGCAACAACGTTTAGAAATGATAGATTGGGCTTCTAAGAAATTTATAAAAACGCCTGTCTTTGGTTTTGGTATTGGCCAAACACCCGAATTAAGTATTATCTCTCCAATCCATAATTATGTGACTAGGGACGGTGAGTTTCAATCAATAACCATTTTTAAGAGCGGTGTTCAGCATCTTCATAACGGGTTATTACAAATCTTGTTGGAACTTGGCGTTGTCGGATCTTTATTGTTGGGCTTGTTTTTTTTCTTTACTGTACGACAAGGGTTTCAGCGTATTCCCGATAATCGTTCTTTGGCACTGATGCACGGATACGTCACTTCGTTGCTTTTTATTGTGTCTGTTAGTTTTGGGATCTGGCAAATTTGGTGGTTATCCGTCATAATAATGATAACAGTAATGTTTTCACTTAGGGTTTCGGATGAAAAACCAAATTCAGTCACTTCTAGTTAAATGGCGTGATATAGCCGATCAATTTGCGGCAGTTCTTTCACCACTTAGTTTTTCAATTAAAACGGTTTTTGTTTTTATTTTATCGTGTTTGGTTTTTTATGATTTTGATTTGACCGGCTTTTCTTCGAGCTACTTATCAAAAACATTTCTAATTTTGGGTTTAGTGGCCGTTGGGGTTAGTTTATTCCTTCACACTAAAAACCATGTTGTTCTTATTCTTGAGGCTTATGCTGACATCGAGTTTTGGAAAATTATGGGGACTTTTATTGTTTTTTTCCCGCTCATGTTATTAGGTGGACAACGGGAAATGGTGCATTGGTTGACGCCCGTTTATTCAACTATAGCTATGCTAATATGGGCAAAGCGCAACAAACTACGTAACCTTAGAATCCAACGTCCAACGGCTGTTAATTATTATCAGTTGTGGCAGCAGATTCGTCCGAAATGGCCAGAGGTTAAGCCCAATGCTCAGGACATCATTCCCTTGCCTGATAAATTTGATGCCGTGTTGATTTCGGGGGCGGGGACTCCCGTTGGACAGCGGTTATTAGGGGTAATGGTTAGTAATCCCCCCAAGAAATTGGTTTTGATTGACTCATCTGAATCTAATATTGCAATGATGCAGGCTTGGGTTAAACGGTTTATGCCTAAAAGTCAGGTTGTTTTCGCCTTAAGCTCAAGTTTAGCTGCTGAAGACTTAAAAAGTTTCTTTAAAACATATGCTATAAAGTATGTTTTTGATGTGGATCGGTGCTATACGTTTTCTCATTTACAGGGTGGACAGAAAAGTTTTCTCTTAAGAAATTTGACCTTTCCTAGACTATTGATTGACCAAGGTGTGGCGAGTAAAGCTAAATTCATTGTATCGTTATCAGCGGTTCCTTTGTACGATGATGAAGCCTTAGAAACAGCGCAATCTGTTCTTGAATGTTATGCTCAGCGATTAGACTCAGAAAAAACGCGTGTCCTAGTTTTGCGTCATCGCGCTCCGGCTGATGGTTTAGAAATCATCCCTAATTTGATGTCCCATTTTTGGGGGTATGATAAATCTAATCTTTTATTGTCGCCAACATTAGATGTATCAAAAACGATTTTGACAATGATGTCTCAGTTCCAAGAAAATCCTTCGCATTTTGGTGCTGTTTGGGCTTTGACGCATGTATGCGAATTTAAAAAAGTCACACTTCAGCGTGAGATTCAAGCATCAGATAGCCTAGAGGAGATTGCATCAAAAATAAGCGCATCGATTAAGAAGATTAAACCCAAGATTCAGGATTCAGAAAATCTTTTTCCGACGAGCCAAGAGGGGGCTGCAATTGTTGCAGACTGTCCCATTATTGAAACAGACTTTGATCAATGCTTTCAAGATATTGAAGTTTTGTTGAAGGAACGCCCTGAACAAGGACAGAAAAAAAGAGCTTAAAGAATTCGTATGAAACAAAAAAGGATTAAACTCTCAACGTTGATTGAGTCTGAAGTTGCCTCGGGCTTAGCAATTATTTTGACTTTTATGGTCGCTCTTATTATGGCGAATATCCGCGTTACATCTGACTTTTATCAAGATATTATCTTCTTGCCTGTGACGGTACAGTTTGGGCGTTTTAGTTTTGAGGCAACGATTCTTCAGATTGTCAATGATGGGTTAATGACGCTTTTCTTTCTGTTTATTGGAATGGAATTAAAGTATCAGTTAGTCTGCGGTGACTATCGTGACAGAAAAGCACTGATCATCCCTGCTTTTGCGGCTATTGGCGGGATTGTTATGCCGGCCTTAGTCTATTTATTTTTCAATGGCGGGCAAGATTCTGCTAAAGGATGGGCGATTCCGATTGCAACGGATACAGCCTTTATGTTGGGGCTTGTTTCCTTATTTGGAACGGCGATATCAAGCAGAGTGAGAGCCTTTATCCTTAGTTTTTCTCTGATTGATGATGCGCTGGCTCTTCTTATTTTGGCTGTATTCTATACGACAAATATTAATTTTGCAGCTTTATTTCTGTCTATGGGAATCGTTCTTGTTTTATTGTTTTTGAATTTCCAGGGCGTTCAACGTAACTCGGTTTATCTTATTTTGGGGGGATTCTTGTGGTTATTCATGGTAGAGTCCGGATGCCATGGAACGTTAAGTGGTGCTATTTTAGCCTTAATCTTGCCTGTTATGACAGGGGATAAAGTTAGTCCCTCATTTCATCGGCTTGAAAAAATTTTGCGCCCACTGGTTTGTTTTGTTGTTCTGCCCTGCTTTGTTTTTATTAACTCGGGGATAGACCTTGACGCAATCTCAATGAGGGTGCTTGCAACACCTATTTCATTGGGAATTATTGGGGGATTGGTAATCGGCAAGCCTTTGGGATTATTTGGGTTTTCATGGATTGCGGTTAAACTGAAGTTGGGACGTTTACCAAATCAAATTAACTGGTCTTTGCTTTATGCGATTTCTGTTTTAGGGGGAATCGGTTTTACCTTAAGTTTATTTATTGGCGACTTAACATTTGAGGCTTTTGAACCTAATTATGCCATGCGAGTTGGTGTGATTATTGGATCTATGCTATCAGCTGTTTATGGCTGTCTATGCTTATTTCTTATCAAGCACAAATGGCGTAATGATTAGTTAATTTATAATCGTCTTTGCTGCCGTTATAGATCGTGTATAGTGCCGGAACTGAGGGCTTTTATATTTGCTGTAATTTTATCGATAGGCCAATCCCACCATTTGATTTCCAGTAATTTTTCAATCGTTTCTGGGGCAAAGCGATAGCGTATAATCTGAGCCGGATTCCCACCGACAATGGCATAAGGGGAAACGTCCTTTGTGACAACAGCATTGGTTGCAATGATTGCCCCATCTCCCACTTTAATACCCTGCATAAATGTTGCTGAATTGCCAATCCAAACATCATTGCCGATCACCGTATCCCCTTTGAAAGGGGGATCCATAGATGCTTGGGTCCAGTCATGACCAAAGACTTTGAACGGATAGCATGAAATGCCGTTCATGGCATGATTAGATCCATTCATAATAAAGCGCACACCTGTGGCAATTTGACAAAACTTGCCAATAATTAAGTTGTCGTTGATGAAATCAAAGAAATAAAGAATATTTTTTTCAAAGTTTTCCACGCCATCCGGGTCATCGTAATAGGTGAAGTCCCCAATTTGAATTTGTGGGTGATTAATAATGTTTTTTAAAAAACAAGTCCGCTTGATGCCATTAATCGGGTATGTTTCGTTGGGGTTGGGATTATTGGACATGGGGCACTCCTTGACTTGAAGGTATCGAGCGTGACTTTAATCGTCAAGGAGTATTTTCTTAACTCGAATATTTAACGGAACATCCATAGGATTGTGTTTGACTCTCTGTCACAGGTTTGTCGGCTAAAAGCTCATCTAAAGCTTCGGATACATAGTTCTTGGCTGCTTGGATATCATCAACGAGGACTGTTGGCTGATTATCAATTGCCCCCATATAAGCAAGTTTTCCCTCTTTATTAATGACAAACATATGTGGAGTTGTTTTGGCGCCGTAAGCACGTCCCATGGCGCCATCAGGATCTAAAAGCATATGCGTTGCAGCAGATCCCTTTTCTTTCATGGTTGTATTCGCTGTCTCATTCGTTAGATGTCCTTGTTGTCCTGGGGCAGACGAGTTGACTGAGATCCAGACAACACCTTTGTCTGTGTACTTCTTTTGAAGGTCTTGCATATTTTTTGATGTATAGTGCTTTTTGACAAATGGGCAATCAAAATTTGTCCATTCCAGAACAACAAGCTTACCCTTTAGGTCTTGGAGTTTGACGTCTTTACCATTGGTATCTTTTGCATCAAAACCGGGAGCAGTCTCGCCAATTTTGATGGTACTATTGATGTCGGGTGTTTTTGTGCTTTTTGCCGCATCGGCTGAGCTAAAACCAAAGGCAATTAAGGCTGCTAAAATGTATGTTTTCATCATTTCCCTCCCTTTGTAAGTGCATGAACAATAATACTTTCTGTCAGTAGTTGTGGTAAGATAACGGCGTCCCCTTGAGGTGGGTAATAAACATAGAGCGGAACACCACTACGACTAAAGCTCTTTAGGTAATCCGTAATCTCCGGGTCTTGGTTTGTCCAATCTGCTTCTAACAAGGTTATGTCTTGATTTTGGAAAGTCAACTGCATGGCTGGTGATTTCAAGGCAAACTCATTGGCTTTACAGGTAATACACCACGCTGCAGTTGCATAGACAAAGACGGGACGGCCTTGTGCGCGCAATTCTTGCAAGCGTTGGCGTGAGAATTTTTCTATTTGAATTAATTCAACGGGTGGTTTGACATAGGCCATTGGGCTGAGGGTTAGGGTGGTTAGAAACAGACCTAATAGGATTTTGACAGGCAGGAGTCGTTGTCTAAATCGTCCCCAGAACCAGAGGCTAAAGGCCATGAAGACAAGTCCAATAAGACATGCAATTAGACCTCGAGATCCTGATTGTTGTACTAGAACCCATAGCAACCATGCGACAGTTAAGTACATCGGAAAAGCCATGAACTCCTTAAACGTTTCCATCCAACGCCCTGGTTTCGGCAGGAGGCGTAGCGTTACCGGGATCAGGCTGATCAATAAATAGGGGGTGGCAAATCCTAACCCTAGAGCTAAAAAGACAAGAATGATAATTAAGGTGGATTGTCCCAAAGCATAGCCGATTGCGACACCCATAAAGGGGGCTGTACAAGGTGTGGCGACTAAAACTGCTAATACACCGATCCAGAAACTGGACCATGGGTTTTTACCGTCATCAATTGTGGCTTGGGATGATCCAAATAAAGCGGGTAAATAAGTAAGACCTGATAGAATGAGACCAACAAAAAATAGAAGGTAAGCCATGAATGCTATGAAATACGGATTTTGCATTTGAAATCCCCAGCCAACACTTTCGCCGGATGCTTTCAATGTAATCAAAATGCTGGCCATGGACACAAAAGATCCAAGGACACCAAGAGTATACAGCAACCCTTGTTTGCGGATAAAGCCACGGTGACTCTTAGCTTTGCTGGCAATGGATACAGCCTTCAAGGACAAGACAGGAAAGACGCACGGCATCGCATTGAGGACCAGCCCTCCTAAAAAGGCAAATAAAAGGATTCCCCACAACGTTCCTGCTAGCCCTTCATCAATCGGTGCGACGTGAACTTTCCCAAAGTATAATTGGTAGGCTTTGATTTCTTTGCTATCCGCATCGGTAATTTTGACAAGGCCTGTAATTCGGTCCGGGGCTGAAAAATCTTTGAGCATGGAAATGATCAGGCGATTATCTTTTATGACCCAATGTTGTTTTGACCCATTTTTGATTGTACCTTTTCCTTCAGGATAAAACGATACATCGCTGATTTTTTTGTCTACTAACAATCCGTCTGGTAAGTAAAATTCAATATTTTCACCATTGAGTCGGTATTCACCAAATTGATTGGGTTTGTTGGGAAGTTCTGCCACAAGTTCATCAACAAGGGCTTTGTGGCTTGTGTAGAGGAGGTCATTTTCTGTTGATTTGGCAACGGTGATAGCAAGCGACGCATTTTCCGGGATACATGTTTCTTCACAAACAAGCCAATCAGCTTTCACCTTTATAGCATAGGTTTCCCCGGTTAAATCTTTGGGTGGGGTAATTTGGACTAAATGAAAGGATTCATTGGAATAACCAAAGGACACAACAGGACCAAGCGTCAATGTTTCCGGCGGTAACCATTGGATAGGGGATGCGGAAAACCCTTCGGGAAGATCCCACGTTAATATGGTTTCCATACCTGAATCGCCGGGATTTTTCCAATAAGTGTGCCAGCCTGGTTTCATGGTAATTTTAAAGACAACCCAGAACGGAACTTCAGGCTTGATGGTTTCAACTTCACTCATCAATTCAACTTGAGTATGTTCCAATGTTGCCTGAGATGCTGAAAGGGATTGGACAATCGTGGCTACAAAGAAAACGAGAGAAACGATCCAGCGCATGATGAGACCTAATGGCAATATTAATCCTAGACCCATTAAAGCATAAAATTTTTCAATAAAACAAGGGAGATTTGGTAGCGAAGGAGGGACTTGAACCCCCGACACGCGGATTATGATTCCGCTGCTCTAACCAACTGAGCTACTTCGCCACTTAACGCTGATTCTTACAATCTGGTTGTAAAGACAATATAACGATAAACAGGGGGCTTGTCAAAAAAAATGTTAGGGAGGGCTGCTCATGGCTTATCCATGAAAATAATTTTTTTCATCTTAGGGCAATGCCCTAATTTCTCAGAAGAAAAGTCTGAAATTCTAGGCAGCGACGAGTTTAGCTGTAACAGGGTCAAAAGGAACTGGCTAGTGCATGACATCATCAATAAAACAGGTCACAGTTGTACGCCCATTCCATGTATCAGCCTTAAGTGTTCCGGCCACTTGAATCGATTTATTATTGCGCGATAAGATTGCATCGCCGAGTGGTGTTCCTAAAGCCCGAAATGCCATCGCCTTAAGGCGCGTTCCATCTTCCCCTTCTAAGGAGCAGCGAATATGATTAATCCCTACAGGTTCGGCATATGTTACGCGTGCTTTATGGATACAGAATTTGGGTGTTGGGTTACCATTGCCAAACGGTTCTAACATTTTAAGTTCACGAATTAACTCAAGTGTTGCCCCGGATGGCGTTAAAATACCATCAACCTCAAGAACAGGATCCACATTTGCGACTTGTAGACGCAACTGGTCACACAGGAACGTGTAAAAGGCATCGAACTGATTCCTCATGACAGTAAATCCGGCTGCCATAGCATGACCACCACCGGCTGCCAATATACCTTGATGGGTTGCAACGTGCATCGCAGTGCCTAAATTAACACCTGTAATGGAGCGTCCGGAACCTTTGCCAATATCACCATCAAATCCGACGACACAGGTTGGTTTGTTGTACCGTTCTTTAAGGCGTCCTGCCACAATGCCAATTACTCCCGGATGCCAACCATCTTGTCCAACCAGAATTACAGGATGTCGATCGAGTCCACGCGATTCAACTTGAGTCATCGCTTCTTCTAACACTAAACTTTCGATCGCTTGACGTTCTTTATTATAAAGATCCAAATCCCGTGCTAATTGCTGAGCTTCTAATACATCATTTGTTGATAACAAGCGTGATCCATACTCAGCACAGCCAACACGACCGCCCGCATTAATACGCGGTCCAATTAAAAACCCTAAATGATAGGCAGACGGCGTATCATCGAGACCGGCCACATCACTCAAAGCGCGCAACCCGGGATTTCCGCGTCGCGCCATAACCTTAAGGCCTTGGGAAACAAAGGCGCGATTGAGGCCTGTCAGCTGCATTACATCACAAACAGTTCCTAAGGCTACAAGATCCAAGTATTGACGCAAATCAGGCTCAGTTTGTCCTTCAAACCATCCTTCTTGGCGAAGACGGCGATGCAACGCCACCATAAAGACAAAACTTAAGCCCGCAGCACATAAATGCGTCAAAGGACTATTTTCGTCTAATCGATTAGGATTAATCACAGCCGTTGCTACAGGCAACGATGCCTGAGACATATGATGGTCAATGACAATCACATCCATTCCTAAGTTCTTCGCTTCTTGCAATGGCTCAAAGGCAGTCGTTCCGCAATCTACCATCAGCAACGTTGTGGTGCCTTCTTTGGCTAATTGTTCCATAGCCGGAATGGTTGGGCCGTATCCTTCTTCGATTCGCTGAGGAATGTAAACCCGTAGTGATGCCCCAATATCATCGAAATAGCGACGTAATATTGCCGTTGCAGTGGCACCGTCTACATCATAGTCACCAAACACAGCAATTGTTTCTTTGGATTTTAAGGCTGTAATAACACGGTTCACCCCAGCATCTAAATCCTTTAAATGGGAGGGGTCCGGCATTAAATCCCGTAGAGTCGGCTGCAAAAACTGTCCGGCCGTCTCAAATGTTAGGCCACGGCGCAGCAAAATTGAGGCAGATAAAGTTCCAATCCCATGGTTTTGCGCTAATTGCAAAGCTAACCTTGGATCAACCTCATCGTGAACCCAACGACGGCCCGAAATTGATTTTTGCTCCTCAAACAGAGTTTCTGCTTTCGGCTCTTGTTTGCGTATAGCTGTCATTTCGTTGCCATTTTATAGTTTTGTTCAGCTAATTTTTCTGCTTCTAAACGGTCTGCATCGAGTTGATGCTTTTTTTGATCAATGTCCCTAGAACTCATCGTTTTTGGTCGGTCAGGTACATCAATAAGCTTTGGAAATCCGCCTTCAATTGTAGTGTATTTTTCATCGTCCAACGGATCACTGCAACTTTGTAAAACAAAACCGAGCAATGTTATTGGTAAAATTTTAGTAAAATGTGTTAATATATTATTAAGCATCTGTCGTTACAGTAGAAATATGACCCTTTAGAAGTAAGTGTACCATGTCAGCGCAAAAGAATGAATCACCTTTAGAACTTTATCAAGAAATGAATCGTGAGTGGCAAGAAATCTGGTCCAAAATTCTTGAAAAGAATCAACAAAGTTGGATGGATTTTTGGCAACAAGATCAAAAAAAAACATCTAAAGGAATTGTTACGATTTTCGATCCTGAAGTTGTTCAAGACACCATGGCAAAGGCTGCCAAGAAGCTATCGGAACGACCGGATCAGATCATCGAACTTCAAAAAGAACATTTGCGTGACGTTATGGCAATTGTAAATGAAGTATCCCAACAACTCCGCGGACAAGAAGCCCATCCGATTATCGAAGTAGACCCACGCGACAAACGGTTTAAAAATGAAATTTGGCAGAAAAATCCAGCTTTCTTTTTCATGCAGCAACTCTATCTAATTAACGCGAAACTTCTGCGTAATGTCATCGAGCAAATCGATGGACTTGACCCGCAAACTTATGGAAAGCTTGAGTTTTACACACGTCAAATCATTGATGCGATGTCACCGACTAACTTTCCGCTGACCAATCCGGATGTGATCCAAGAAACCTATGAATCCAAAGGTGAAAACCTGATCCAAGGATTCAAAAATTTTCTCAAAGATACAGCGACAGGTTCATTTAATATTAAAATGACGGATATGGAAGCCTTACAGCTTGGCCGTGATATCGCAACGTCTCCCGGAAAAGTTATCTATCGCAATCGTTATTTAGAGCTGATTCAATACGCACCAACCACAAAAACTGTTTATGAAAAACCTATTTTCATTATTCCCCCATGGATCAATAAGTTTTACGTTTTTGATTTAAAACCTGAAAATTCGTTTATCAAATGGGCAGTTGATCAAGGATTCACCTTGTTCATGGTTTCTTGGGCGAATCCAGACAAATGGCATGCTGATAAGACCTTATCGAATTATGTCTTAGATGGTGTTAATGAAGCTTTGAACTTTCTTCTAAAGTACACAAAACGCGATACAATCAATGCCATCGGATATTGTACAGGTGGTGTTTTACTAAACAGTCTTTTGACCTACTTAAAGGCTAAAGGTAAAAAGCCCTTTGATGCGGCAACCATTATTGCAGCCCCCATCGATTTCAAAGAAGCGGGCGATCTGCTGGTTTACGTTTGTGAACAGCAACTTAAAAAACTCGAAGCTCACGTAAAGAAAAAGGGATACCTAGAAGGCAACGCCATGGTACAATCCTTTAATTTGCTACGATCCAATGACCTCATTTGGTCTTTTTATGTGAACAATTACCTGATGGGTAAAGAGCCTATGCCCTTTGACATGTTGCATTGGAATGGCGATGCTGTCCGTATGCCGGCTACTATGCACACCCAATTTTTACGGGACATGTATTTGGACAACAAACTGATTCAACCGGGTGGCATCAAAGTTAAAGATGTTCCTGTTGATCTGACAACCATCGATTTACCTATGTTTGTCATGGCAGCTCTCGATGATCATATTGCTCCATGGAAAGCCGTCTACCCCTTGACCCAAGCAGTCAAACATGCTGAGAAATTTGTTTTATCGGGATCTGGCCATGTGGCTGGGGTCTTTAACCACCCGGCAAAAAACAAATATTATTTTATGGAAGCTGACAAATTTTATAAAACAGCCGAAGAATGGCTGGAACATGCTGAAAAACACACAGGATCTTGGTGGCCAACATGGAAATCATGGATGGAACAATATGCTGGCAAAAAAGTACCTGCTCCTAAAATTGCAAAAAAGGACATTATTGCCGAGGCACCGGGTGATTATGTCAAAGATCAGGGATTGGAGTAGTCATTTGATTTGACTTTGTTCCTGCTAGGTTCAAACGGCCAAAAAATTGTTGGGAATCCGCTTGATCTGTATGATGAACCTGCGCGATACTGGGAACATCAATCCGGAGATCATCGTGCTCAACAATTTTACTTCATTCTTAGACCAAGCGGGTTTGCGCAATTATACTGTTACTTTTTTGGCTGGCGATGCCTCACCTCGAAAATACTATCGGATTGCAACTTCCAATAATACCTATGTCCTGATGGATAGTCCTCTTCTTGAGAGCAATGACCATTTTACAGCAATCTCTGAGACGTTGAATACAGCAGGATTTTCCGCCCCTAAAGTTCTCTTCCGAACCAGTGAGTTGTTGCTCCTTGAGGATCTGGGGGATTGTACGTTTACGTTCATGCTTAAGCATCACCCTGAACAACGGGATGACCTTTATCGTTTGGCAACACAAACAACCCTTGAACTAAGTACAAAACTTACAGATCAACCGCAATCTGTTCCTTTTTATACGCTTGAAAAATTCTTGGAGGGCGTGACAACTTTTCTCGATTGGTATTATCCGGAAACTCAAGGGCACCAAGCCTCCCAGTCTGCCAGACAATCATTCTTAGAATTATGGACCCATCTATACCACGAGTTTCAGGCACTCCCACAAGGTATCATGTTACGGGATTTTCATGTCGATAATCTGATTTATTTAGAAAACCGCCCTGATACCCAAGCCTGTGGTCTCTTAGATTTTCAAGATGCCTGTTGGGGTCCTGCTGTCTATGACTTTCTCTCTCTGGTTGACGACGTTCGTCTCGATTTACCTGATCTATTGATTGATCAATGTTGGGCACACTATCTAAGGGCGTTTCCAACACTTAATAAATCCTTAGCCCAAAAATTAAGTGTGAGTCGTTTGACACGAATCCTTGGTGTATTTGTTCGTCTTGCTAAACGAGACGGAAAACCTCATTATCTAAATCATATTCCTCGAATATGGAAAATTATGGAACGTAACTTCCAAAATCCTGATTTGGTAGATATTAAAGGATGGTTTGCGTCAAACATCACTTCCTCTCAAGGGGAAAGGTGTGTAAATCAAGCAATGATTCTTGCAGCCGGGATGGGAAAGCGACTGCAGCCCCTTACATTAACGACTCCAAAACCATTAATTAAGCTAAAAGGAAAACCCTTAATCCAATATGCCTTAGATCGCCTTAAATCAATGACTAAGATCGTTGTCAATACGCACTATTTGGCTGATCAAATTCATACATATCTAGCGAATAAAAACGTTATTATCTCCCACGAAAACTCTCTCCTAGAAACAGGAGGGGGCGTTTTAAATGCTCTACACCATTTCAGGCAAGATCCAATTCTATGCCTAAATTCCGACATATGGTGGCAAGAAAATCAAGGTAATATTCTAGAAGAATTAATGTCGACTTGGGATGATGCCTTCATGGATGTCCTGTTGGTTTTAGTTCAAAAGGAAAATACCCTAAATTTTGCGGGGCTCGGTGATTTTACGTGGGATGGCAAAACATTAACGCCGGCATTCAGAGAAAATGATACAGCCCCCTATGTTTATACGGGTATTCAAATACTCCATCCACGCGCCTTTTTAGATGAAAAATTTAGAGCTTTTTCTTTGGTGGAAATTTACAAAAAAGCAGCTAAACAAAATCGATTAAAAGCAATTATCCTAAATGGTAAGTGGTCTGACATTGGAACACCTCAAGCATTGGAAAAATTACAAGAAATGGATTTGTCTCATTATTTTCTCGAGGAGGAAAAATGAAGCATGCCGTCTTTACCATTCCATTTGGCGAATCTTTTCTTGAAAAGCTTGCTGACGGTATTGTTGAACGATTTGGCCACGATCCCTTATTGCTTGCTAAATCAGTAATCATCCTTCCGACACGACGGGGTTGCTTAGGGCTCAAAGAGGCATTCCAATCCAGAAAAATCTCACAAGCTTTACCTCGAATTATAGCCTTGGCTGATCTTGAACAAGATCCGATACTCCCCGGATTTGTTGCAGAACCACTTCCCCCCAGCATGCCATCAACGCAACAACTGGGGTTATTGACGCAGTTAGTTCTTAATTATTTGTCAACCCATCAACATAAACCGTCGCTCAATTCTGCTCTTAATTTATCGCAAGAATTGTTGAGTTTAATTGATGAAATCCATACCTCAGACGTTCCCTTAGATCAACTCCAGAACCTTGTGTCAGATCGCTATGCCCAACACTGGCAACAGACTCTTGATTTTCTGAAAATCATTACGGAATTTTGGCCGAGAATCTTGACTGATCATGGTATGATTGATAGCGCCCGACGCAAACGCGATAACCTTCGGCTCTTAGCAAACCAGTGGCGCCCCACTTATCCTGTCATTTTAGCCGGAACCACTGCAACCCGTCCGGCAACACGGGATCTTGCCAAAGCAATCTATAATTTTGAGATGGGATTAATTGTCTTGCCGGGCTATGATCCACGCGAAGATGATGTCCCCTCAACGCACCCACTTTATACCTTACAAAGTTTTGTCAGGTATTTAGGTAGCCCCCAAATTCAACCATGGGTTAAAATGTCAGCGGTCACAGGACGTGGCAAACTCCTGATGCAAGCAATGGAACCCTCTTTCTCACCACCACCTCCCCTATCACAAGAGGAGCGGCAACAAATTTTATCATTGACTGCGATGATTGAGTGCAGAGACACAGATCAAGAAGCGTTAGTTATTGCTCTTAAAATTAGACAATCTTTGGCTGACGGCCTTGAGTCTATTGTTGTTATCACTCCTGACATGGGTTTAACGCGTCGACTTCAAGTCCATTTGAAACGCTGGAATATTATCGCCAACACATCGCAAGGTACCCCCTTAAATCAAACTGTTGTTGGACGATTTCTATCTTTATTAGCACGCTTTGTAGCATCGCCTGAGCCACGAACACTCTTGGCCTTATTAAAGCATCCTTTATGCTATCGCGGAGAATTCCGCTCAGACCACCTTACTCACGTTCGCGCTCTTGACTTAAGATTGCGACGACTACGACAACCAAATCTGTATAGTAGTTCCTTTTTAAAAGAAGATCAGCAACTTTGGTATGATGAGTTTTTGCAGCACGTGAATCTGAAGGCAATGCCTGCGACATTTAAAGCTCACCTGATCCATCTGGTCCAAACCGCAGAAAATTTGTGCTCTCCAGAACAGTTATGGTCAAAAGCCGATGGTCAAGCCGCCGAAGATTTTTTGACAAAGCTTGAACCTTATACAGATTTTTACCCAAATCTGTCTAAGCGAGATTTTGCAGATCTTATTACAAAACTTATGGCTCAATCCCAAGTTCACAATCAACAAGGAATTGGAAGCCCTGTCAGAATCTTGGGCGCTCTTGAAGCACGTCAAGCGTATGCTCCCTTGATGATTTTAGGGGGATTGAATGAAGGCACCTGGCCTCAGCCACCATCCAATGACCCGTGGTTGAATCGCCAAATGCGTTTGGATTGGGGGCTTCCTGATCCCTTGCGTCGACTGGGTCTTGCCGCCCATGACTTTTGTCTTGGGTTTTCAGCCCCTGACGTCATGATAACACGCGCCCAAAAACAATCCGGATCAGCAACTATCCCTAGTCGTTGGTGGTTGCGTCTACAGACTATGCTTGATAGTCATAAGCTGGACCTGACCAAAGATCAACATCTTTTAGATTGGGCGCGCACTATTGATCAACCAACTACTTATACGGCTGCACCAGAGCCTACCCCAACACCGCCTCTGGATGTCAGACCAACACATCTGTCAACAACAGACATCGAGCAATTAATGCGCGATCCGTATGGGTATTATGCTCGACGTATTTTGAACTTGCGTAAGCTTGATCGTCCTGATGAAGAGCTAAGCCCACGAGATCTGGGAAATTTGATTCACGAAAGTTTAGATCTATATCATAGACGTCATCCTGACACGATTAACTACGATCAGTTAATTGTCTGTGGTCACGAAGTATTTTCCCCTTATCTTCAGGATGCCCATGTCCAACATTTTTGGTGGCCAAGGT
Source organism: Candidatus Paracaedibacteraceae bacterium (assembly GCA_019636055.1). Taxonomy (NCBI): domain Bacteria; kingdom Pseudomonadati; phylum Pseudomonadota; class Alphaproteobacteria; order Holosporales; family Candidatus Paracaedibacteraceae; species Candidatus Paracaedibacteraceae bacterium. The sequence continues at coordinate 47,762 of JAHBYH010000002.1, read as the reverse complement.
TTGTCCGAATTGCAGGTTGGTTGATTGACCAATGGCAATCCCGCTCAATGTGGCAGAGCGTTACAGAAATCGAGGGTATCCTTGAGATCGGACAACTTGCGACCATAAAATCCATTGCTGATCGTATCGATTACACAGGATCGGCAGCGATTATATTGGATTACAAAACAGGAAGTGCTTTACCATCAAAAGCAGATATATCAGCTGGGTTGTCGCCTCAATTAACAGTGGAATCTATTCTCCTTGAAGGCGGTGCTTTTCAATCCATTGGAGCAAAAGAAACCCAAGAGCTTGAATATTGGCATTTAACGGGGAATGAGGCTGGCGGCAATATCGAGCAGATCAAAGATCTGCGCACCAAAATTGAGGAAGCTCAAGAAGGTCTTCATGCCCTTTTGACTCATTTTATAACAAAAACCTCACCCTATTTGTGTGGCCCTTGGGGCGAGAAAAAAATAAAAAATCGCGATTATCTACAGCTATCTCGGTATGAGGAATGGAATTCATGACAGCAGCTTGTGCCAATCCTAGTTATCCTCAAAAACTTGCAGCCTCACCAACCGTTAGCGCATGGGTGAGTGCCTCAGCCGGGACAGGAAAAACCAAAGTTTTAACAGATCGATTATTGAACTTGATGTTATCCGGTTATGATCCTGGCAAGATTCTGTGTCTCACCTTTACGAAAGCTGCTGCTGCTGAAATGCAAACACGCCTCTTTCAGCGGTTAGGGGCATGGATTCAGATGACAGAGGATGAGCTACGGACTAGTCTTTCTGACCTGTGGGAAGGAGATATCACACCTGTCCTCATGAATCGAGCGCAATCTTTGTTCACGGAATTACTGGATCTGCCCGGTGGCATTAAAATTCAAACGATTCACGGATTCTGCCAATCTGTCTTAGGACGATTCCCACTCGAAGCCAAGATTCCGGCCCAATTCTCAATTATTGACGATACTCAGGCGAGCCAAATTTTGCGTCGAACAACAGCAAAAACTTTGAACGAAAAAGCATCCGAACATGGTGAGTTGTTTGAGCTTATGGCTACGCACTACAAAGACCAATCATTTACCTCTGCTTTGAGCAGTATTTTGTCGAATCGCGATGGTCTCAGACAAATCAGTTGTGTCTCCATGGCTGATTACGTCAACCAATTACAGCAAGTTTTTGAGCTTACCTCAGTTGATCTCTCGAAAAAAAATGCTGACTTTGACTTGACTCTACGAGCTTGTCAAGAATCAGCCTTTGACCGTAGAGCTCTCTTATCTTGTCTTCAGGAAAAACCCAATGAGATTTTGGAACAATGGTTAGCCTCAACCCCAGAAAATCGCGTTGCACAACTAAAGGATTACACATCTCTTTTTCTGACAAAAGAGGGTGCTATTTCCAAACGACCAAAAGTCAAAAATGACCTAGAAGCTGAGAGATTATGGCGATTAGTTGATACCCGAAAACGCCTTGAGATTGCTCAAAAATCCTTAATTCTTTATATTCTTGCAACCAGTATTTATTCAGCCTATCAATACCATAAATTAGCGGCAGGCGCTCTTGATTATGATGATTTAATTGATACAACCATCAACCTTTTGACGGATCCTGACTTGGCAGCTTGGGTGCTCTATAAACTGGATGGCGGAATTGATCATATCCTGATTGATGAAGCACAGGATACGAACCCAGCACAGTGGCGTGTGGTCCAAACCTTAACACAAGATTTTTTCCGACCAGATCGCCCTGATCGTACCCTCTTTGTGGTGGGGGATTCTAAGCAATCGATCTATAGCTTTCAAGGCGCCAACCCCAAAGATTTTATTGAGCTGCGTCATTATTTTGCTGAGCAGAGCCAAGCCATTGGACAAACGTGGCGCAACGTTGACTTGAACGTTTCATTCCGATCCACCCCCGAAGTTCTTGCTATTGTTGATCGTATTTTTACTAGCGATGCCCTAAAACATCAGGTATTGGCCGAAGATAATCTCGTTCACACACCATTTCGACATAACCATCAAGGAAAAATCCATCTCCTGCCATCTATTCTAAAGGATGAATCCCATGAGAATCCGAATCTAGAGCCTTGGACTCTGCCAACGGAACGCCGCCAACCTAACAGTGTTGATCAAGACTGTGCTGAAAAACTGGCCCACCAGATTGCAGCAATGCTCGCTGCTCAAGAAATTTTACCCTCAACGAAAAAACCAATCCAACCTCGCGATATTTTAGTCCTTGTGCGACAACGCTCCGTATTTTTGAAACACTTGATTCGTCATCTGAAAAAACTTAATGTCCCCGTTGCAGGGGCAGATCGATTGATTTTAACAGATCATCTTGCTATTCAAGACCTATTAAGTCTCGGGCAATTTCTACTTCAGCCTCAAGATGATTTGTCTTTAGCTTCTGTCTTAACCAGCCCCCTTATTGGGTTAACTCAGGAGCAGTTGATGACTCTCAGTGTGGGACGCCAAGAAAATCTGTGGTCAGCTCTCATTCATCAAGGACATACCCCCATTTATGGACCAGCCTATCACTGGCTCAAAACTATTATGGATCAAACGGATTATTTAACCCCGTTTGATCTTTATTCTTTTGTTCTATATCAACAGAATGGAAAGAAAAATATTCTTGGCCGCCTTGGGCATGAAGCTGAAGATGTTCTCTCATCTTTTATGGAGGTCTTGGCTAATTTTGATCGCACCCTTCCCCCAAGCCTTGAGTTAGTCATTGGCGAATTGATGGCGCAAGATTACGAGCTTAAACGCGATAGCGCAGACAGCCTGCACAATGAGGTCCGGATGATGACAATTCACGGATCCAAAGGATTACAAGCGCCTGTTGTAATTCTGGTGGAAAAGTTTTCAGCTACCAGTCCTTGTGACCCTGTTTTATGGTCTCTCGATCGTGATGTACCATTGCTTCTTGCTTGCCCGCCAAAAGAGGACGACACTGATCTAACACGCGCCCTTAAGCAAAACCAAGTCCATGCAGATAATGCTGAAGACAAGCGCCTACTTTATGTAGCCTTAACGCGTCCTCAAGACCATTTATATGTGTGTGGGTATGGTGCAAAAGAGAAGGAGTCATCCTGGTATAATCTTCTTGCGGGTAATGGTGTTGAGTTTCTGCCTTGGCAAACGGCGACAGTTTTAAAGTCAGAACAATCTAAGGTGATTGACTTGCCTGACTATCTCTTACAGCCAGTTGATTTAAGTGCTACCCTCAAATCATCCGTCGAAAAAGAGCTGAAAACAGCGTTTGCTCATCGCGGGATCATTATCCACAAGCTTCTCGAGGTTCTACCTGATTTACCATTAATCCAATGGCCAACCGCGGCACAACGTCTGTGTCAGACACTAATCCAAAATCAATCTTTGATTGAAGATTGTTGTCAAACCGCTCTGAAAACTCTCAATCGTTCAGATTTACAGGTATTTTTTGGTGGGGATTCAATTGCTGAATTCGAAGTGATGACGTCAGACGGACAGCTTTACCGTCTGGATCGGATTGTTTTAGGTGATACCATTAAAATCTTGGACTATAAATCAAGTCCTATGCCCCCTGATAAAATCCCACAGGACATTCGAGACCAACTTGAAACCTATAAACAGTGTTTAAAATCTCTTTACCCTAATCGCCCTATTGAGTGTTTTGTCCTGTGGACCACAACTGGACAATTGGTTCGGGTTTGAATACCTGTCCCCGCGACAAAATGACAAGCGTCAGGAGGAATGGAATTTGCTAGAGTGAATTCATGAATACATTCTTGACTATTTTACTTGGGATTGCTCTCGTGAGCGTGGTTAGTGTTTTGGGTTTTGGCCTGGTGACCTTGCTGCGTGGGGGAGAGTTCAGTCGTAAATATTCTAACGAGGCTATGCGTTGGCGTGTTTTGCTTCAAGGGGTTGCTTTATTAATTTTTGCTGTCATTCTTTGGTTAGATCGTTAAAGCCTTAGGTTGCGCTATAAGTTATGAGTATATTAGACTTGTTATATGCAGAATAAATGTGCAAAAGGATAATCAACGTGGTTCAGCTTACTCGGATTTACACAAAAGGCGGGGATAAAGGCAAATCATCCTTGGGTTGTGGTACTCGATTATTAAAATCAGACTTAAGATTTGAGGCTATTGGTTCGGTTGACGAAGCTAATGCTGCTATTGGTGTCGCATGTGTTCATGCAAATGACATGTTAGCACAGATCCTGTATCGGGTGCAAAATGACCTATTTGATGTGGGTGCCGATCTGTGTATGCCGGATTTGGCACAATCTGCGTTGAGAATAGTTGAAACTCAGGTTGTTTGGTTGGAGAATCAGATTGATGCTTTTAACGAATCCTTAAATCCTTTAACATCGTTTATCTTGCCGGGAGGGACGGTTCTCGCTGCATCCTTGCATTTAGCGCGAACAATTGTTCGTCGTGCTGAGCGAGTAATTGTTGCCTTAAGCCAAGAAACTCAGTTAAATTTAGAAGTAGTAAAGTATATGAACCGACTATCAGATTTATTGTTTGTTTTGTCTCGGGTTGCTAATGCTAACGGTCAAAACGATGTCTTGTGGGTGCCGGGCGCCAACCGCTGATCTGATACCGGAGGAGGAATAATGAAAATACTTGTCGCTATAAAGCGTGTCGTTGATTATAACGTTAAAATTCGTGTGAAACCAGATGGATCAGGTGTGGATCTCAACAACGTCAAGATGTCGATTAATCCGTTTGATGAAATTGCGGTGGAAGAAGCTGTGCGTCTGAAAGAAAAGGGTATCGCAACAGAAGTTGTTGTCTGTTCTATTGGCTCAAAAGCTTGCCAAGAAACACTCCGTTTTGCCCTCGCCCTTGGGGCTGACCGAGCCATTCACGTGGAGGGTGAAGACTCCCTTGAATCTTTGGTTGTTGCTAAAGTTCTAGCTAAAATCTGTCAAGACGAATCACCGAACCTTGTTATTCTTGGTAAACAAGCGATTGATGATGATTGCAATCAGGTCGGCCAAATGCTTTCAGCGTTACTTGATTGGCCACAAGGAACCTTCATTTCTGAACTTGGACTTGAGGGTAGTACGGCAAATATCACCCGTGAAGTTGATGGCGGGTTAGAAAAAATTCAGATTTCGTTGCCGGCCGTTGTCACAACTGATTTACGTTTAAATACACCGCGATTTGCTGCATTGCCTAATATTATGAAGGCAAAAACAAAACCGCTTGCAACCATCGACTTAAGCTCTATGGGAATTGAGACAGCACGTCGTCTTGAAACACTCAAGACGATGGAACCGCCTGTTCGCCAAGGTGGGAAAAAAGTTGCCAATGTTCAGGAACTTATCGATCAAATTAAAAAGGTGATTTAACATGACAGTCCTTATTCTTGCAGAGCATGATGGTGCCTCATTAAAAGCATCAACGTATAATGCAGTGACAGCAGCAACCCAGATTGGTGGCGATATTCATGTCGCTGTTTTAGGCCATAAAGCAGAGGGTGCTGCAAAAGAAGCAGCAACTCTGGCGGGTGTTTCCAAAGTGACTTTGATGGATGGCGCTTCTCTAGAGCATGGTTTGGCTGAGGCATCTTCTAAAGCCTTGATGACAATTGCCAAAAACTATTCCCATATTTTAGCACCAGCTTCGACCTATGGTAAAAATATCTTGCCACGGGTGGCGGCTTTATTGGATGTGATGCAATTGTCTGACGTCATTAAAGTTCACTCAGCAGATACATTTGATCGCCCTATTTATGCAGGGAATGCAATTACGACTGTCAAAAGTCAGGATGCGATTAAAGTGATTACAATTCGCCCAACGACTTTTGATAAATGTGCAACGGGTGGATCGGCTGCTGTTGAAACGGTCGCTTTTAATGAGGCAAATCCAAGTAAATTTGTTTCTCTTGAGGCATCTAAATCAGATCGTCCGGAGTTAACTTCAGCGCGGATTGTCGTCTCGGGTGGCCGGGCTTTGGCTTCAAAAGAAAATTTTAAGATCATTGAAGATTTAGCAGACACGTTGAATGCGGCTATTGGGGCGTCTCGGGCAGCTGTAGATGCTGGCTATGTTCCGAATGACTATCAGGTCGGTCAAACAGGTAAAGTTGTGGCGCCGGAGCTTTATATTGCGATTGGTATTTCCGGGGCAATTCAGCATTTGGCAGGAATGAAAGATAGTAAAACGATCATTGCCATCAACAAGGATGAAGATGCGCCGATTTTCCAGATTGCGGATTATGGTCTCGTCGGTGATTTGTTTGACGTAGTTCCACAGTTGACATCAGCCTTAAAGAACTAAGGTTTTCTTGAGGAGCGAGGTGCCTTTACATGATTAAATCAATAGCTGTTTTGGGTGCAGGACAAATGGGCAGTGGAATTGCTCAGGTCTGTGCTCAGGCTGGATACACTGTTACTGTCATTGATATCTCTTCAAATCAAAGGGATAAGTCATTAAATAACATTACCAAAAGCTTGGATAAACTTGTCTCAAAAAGTTTAGTGAGTGCAGAGGATCAAAGGGCAACGCTTGCTCGATTATCCTTTGCTGAAACTCTTCCGAGTGGCGACTTTGATTTGCTGATTGAGGCTGTAACGGAAAATGTTGAGCTTAAGAGTAAGTTGTTGACAGAGGCCTCAGCTACACTTAAACCCGAAGCTATTATCGCCAGCAACACCTCATCGATTTCACTGACTCAGTTGGCGGTTCATACGAACCGTCCGGATAAAGTGATTGGGATGCACTTTATGAATCCGGTCCCCTTAATGAAACTTGTTGAAGTCATTCGATCTTTAACAACCAGTGATGAGACTTTTTCTGCAATTGCTGGGGTTATTGAGACAATCGGTAAAACTATGGTGGTTTCACAGGATGCACCAGGTTTTATTGTGAATCGAATTTTGATGCCTATGATCAATGAGGCGGTTTTCGTACTGCACGAAGGGATTGCCACAGCTGAGGATATTGATACGGCTATGAAATTAGGGACGAACCAACCAATGGGGCCGTTGGCGTTGGCTGATTTAATTGGGTTGGATACCTGTCTTTCAATTATGCAGGTGCTTTATGATGGTTTTAATGATAGTAAATACCGCCCGTGCTCGTTGTTGAAAAATTATGTCGCAGCAGGATGGGTGGGACGCAAATCTGGCCGCGGATTCTATTGTTATGATAAATAAGAACTATTTCTGATGATGGGGATGATTCCATATAGAAATAACTTTTTCTTAAGGAAAAACAAATGCAAGAAAAAATCGAAAGTATGACATTTGAGCAAGCTATTCAAGAGCTTGAGATCTTAGTGCGTCGTTTGGAAGAGGGGCGTTTGCCACTTGAGGAAGCAATATCATCTTATGAAAAAGGGGTGGCTTTAAAAGCTCATTGTCAGGCTAAATTACAGGCAGCCAAACTGAAAGTTGATCAAATTATGCTAAAACCAAATGGTGAGCCTGAGTTGAAACCGTTTGAGGGGCAGGAGTCTTGATCGCCAAATTAATTTTGATGGCGGACTGATCATGAGACCAAAGGCGCAAGATTTAATTGTTGTTCACTTGGATGTGAACGGTACGATTATGGCAGCAGATAAGGCACAAAACAAAACCACTCAGGATTATGTGAAAATTGAGTTTGCCAAACACGTTCGAGGGGTTTGGCGGCCTGATCTACCTGAAATGACTTATCGTGAGTTTGTTGAAAATCATGTAATTCCTGGAAATGGTGCGATTCGAGATATAAAAGATGCTCGCAACAACAACTACAAAAATTTTGTGACATCATCATACCTTCAAAACCACCCAGAATATGCTGAGTTAACAACTAAGTATAAAGAATATGTCCGGATTGCCGAATCTATGGACAACTCTTTATTCCCAAGCTTTTGGCGATTGGTTGAGTGGGCAAAGGACAAACCCAATGTGCGTTTTGTCTTTCGAACCTTTGGCCATGATATTTCTGATATTCGTGAGATCCTGAACCTTAAGGGATATGTCATGACCAATATCCTTGCCTATGACCTTGAGGGATGCTTGATGTCAGGCGAAACTGAAGTTGCCCCTTCCCAAATGTGGCAAGATCTATTTAATGCGGTTCATGATAACCATAAACGTTGGCATGAAAATGGTGAAACTGAAGCTTATGCCAAACCATTTATGCAGCCTGAAAACGGAGTTGCAATCGTCTTTGATGATAATGCTAAGGTCAAACATATTATTGCTCCCGATCAGGGAACGCGGGATGACCTCATTACCTCGGGGCATATCGTTCCTGTTCGGACATTAATTGCATTGACCGATCCCGAATATTTTGTTTCACGGGTTGAGGTTTTGCTTACCACAAAATCAGAATAACTTAGATTAACTAAATCTTAACTTTATTGCTTTATTGTTATCTCAGCACATTAAACCCACGGAGATTTATGGTGAACAGAGCAATATTGATGACGGCGTTAATGATGGGCAGCGTTATGGCGGATCCTAACCTGACGACTGCTTCTAAAGGATGGTTCCCCTGGGCAAAAAAAACACCAGAAGAACTAGTAACAGTACCGTCTGTCGAGTCACCAGCTCAAGGAAACATAAAAGACCTTATAGATTCATGGAAACAACTATCAGCACAGCGATCTGCGTTTGACGGTTCAGGTCGATACATCGATGAATCGCAACTGAAGGATTTAGAGTCAAAAATATTAGAAAGATTAAAAACACAGGTTGGGATGCAAGCCTATTGGGATCACGCCAAAAAGATTAGTGATGTAAGGGAAAAAATGTATCTTTGGCTTAAATATGAACAAGATGTCCAGAATATGCGTGAAAATAAGGTATCACCTGATGCGATTATGCTGGTTAAAAGATCTGCTAATGAAATGAAAAAAGAAATAGAGTCAGAAATAAATGGGCGCCCGCAATTAATTGATTTATGGGCGCAAGCTCAATCTTTGGCAAAGCCTGTGAAGGTAGTCCCGCGCAACCCTGCCTTGGATAGTTTTAAAGAACCTGAACCCGTGGCACCTCATATCCAAGCAGCGCAGCTGCGTTGTGATGCAGCACGGGCAAAGTTACGTGACTTTATGCGCTACAGAGTTGCAGGACAACCAATGACACAAGAAGAAAAAGATCAATTTGACCTATTGGAACAAAATCAACGTGACTGTGATAATAATTTGCACTCGATGAAAAATCAAGACCCTATCTGGCCTTAAATTTTTCTAACACAGTCGGGCTAATCTGAAGTTTTAAGTGGATGGCAGTCTCGCCGTCCACTCTGTCTATGATGACACCTTGACGATAGAGCCAAGCCAGTGATTCGCCATCTTCATAAGAGATATCGAGTTCTACGAGTTTGTTATGACGGTTGAGTTGCTTATCGATTAGGCTTAATAGTTTGTTAAACCCCTCTCTTGTCACAGCGGAAATTAACACATCACATTTCTTGAGGCGTTTTTTAAGAGGTTTTAACGTGGTTTCTTCCATTAAATCAATTTTATTCAGGACGCGAATGGTTGTTCCATCCTGAAGTTCTTTTTCAAGCCCTAATTCGGTTAAAACCTTGTTGACTTCTTCTTCTTGCATGGCAGCGTTGGGATGAGCGATATCTTGGACGTGTAAAATTAGATCTGCAGCACAGACTTCTTCTAGGGTGGCGCGGAACGCTGCAACAAGTTGGGTGGGAAGGTGCGAGATAAAACCAACTGTATCTGACAGAATTACGGTGCGACCGCTGGGGAGTTTAACCTGCCGCATGGTTGGGTCAAGGGTTGCAAACAACATGTCTTTAGCAAGCACATCGGCCTGAGTCAGCTTGTTAAAGAGGGTTGATTTTCCGGCGTTCGTATACCCTACGAGAGCAACAGTCGGATAGGGCACATCAGCACGGGCTGACCGATGGAGGCCGCGTGTGGTTTTGGTTTTTTCAAGGTCAGCTTTGATCCGAATAATACGGTCATCAATCATACGGCGGTCAAGTTCAAGCTGAGTTTCACCGGGTCCGCCTGTAAAACCAAATCCACCGCGTTGACGTTCAAGGTGAGTCCAGCTCCGGACAAGACGGCTGCGTTGATAGGTCAGGGCTGCAAGTTCAACCTGAAGGCGGCCCTCAGCGGTGCGGGCGCGTTCCCCAAATATTTCCAAGATGAGGCTGGTTCTGTCGATCACTTTGCAGGACCAAGCTTTCTCAAGGTTGCGTTGCTGAACTGGCGTTAGGGATCCGTCAAAAATGACCAACTCAATTTCATCCTGTCGGATAATATCAGCCAAAAGCTCAACGTTTCCCTGACCAATCATGGTGGCAGGGGTTGCTTTTTTCAGTTGGATAATTTGTGAATATAAAACATTAAGGTCAATAGCGAGAGCGAGGCCAATAGCTTCGTCTAGAGCAGCCTCTAAATCGTAGGTGACAGTTTTTGAGGCGACATGAATGACGGCAGCTATCGTTTTTGGTTTTTGCATTGTGGCTATATTTTTGTATTTTATATCAGAATTATGGTAAGTTATTGAGGAAAGATAATCAAGGAGCATGACAATGTCAGAAAAAGAACAAGATGAAATTCTAGAAACAGAAGAAACTACTGAGTCTGTTGAACCTGATCTTCAAGCTGAATTGGATAAGATGAAAGATCAGTGGTTGCGTGCCGTTGCGGAATTGGATAATACCCGTCGTCGCGCCCAAAAGGATCGTGAAGATGCGTTAAAATATGCTGTTTCTAACTTTTCCCGCGATATTTTAAGCGTATACGATAGTTTATCCAAGGCGTCGGAAATGGCGGCTACTGTGACAGGTATTTCTGATGAAATGAAAGGATTTCTTGATGGCGTTAATTTGACGCTTTCTGAACTTAATAATGTTTTTGGTCGTTATGGTATTCAGATTATAAACCCGGAAAACCAAGCGTTTGATCCGAATTTCCATCAAGCCATGTTTGAAGTGCCAACATCAGATGTTGAGCCAGGACAAGTTGTTCAAGTGATGCAGGTTGGTTTTACGCTCCATGATCGGTTGTTGCGTCCGGCATTGGTTGGCGTATCGAAGAAAAGTTAGTGCTACAAATAATCTCCTCTCTCAGATGGGAGAGATTTTTCAAGCAACGCCGTGCAGGCCTTGACAAAATAGCGAATTAATTCTATATTGTTAGCAGAGTAGAGGTGTGGCTGCTAATACTAGCAAAAACACTGGGAAAAACAAATTTAGGGAGAAATATCATGGCGAAGGTAATTGGTATCGATCTTGGTACAACAAACTCTTGTGTTGCTGTTATGGACGGCGACAAGCCACGGATTATTGAGAATACCGAAGGGGCGCGCACAACACCATCTATGGTTGCATTTGCCGGGAATGGTGAACGTTTGGTTGGGCAATCAGCAAAACGTCAGGCTGTAACTAATCCAAAGGACACCATGTTTGCGATCAAACGTTTGATTGGTCGCCGCTTTGAGGATCCGATGACGCAAAAAGACATTGATCTTGTGCCCTATAGCATTGTAAAGGCCGATAATGGTGATGCGTGGGTGGAGGCTGAAGGCGAAAAGATGAGCCCGAGCCAAATCAGTGCCATGATTCTCAAGAAAATGAAAGAAACAGCCGAGGCTTATTTGGGTGAGCCGGTTACGCAGGCTGTTATTACAGTTCCGGCATATTTTAATGACTCGCAACGTCAAGCAACTAAGGATGCGGGGCAGATTGCAGGGCTGGAAGTTTTGCGTATTATCAACGAGCCAACTGCAGCGGCTTTGGCCTATGGTCTTGAGAAAAAAGAATCCGGTGTGATCGCTGTGTATGACTTGGGTGGTGGTACTTTTGACGTATCCATTCTTGAGATCGGTGATGGTGTTTTTGAAGTTAAATCGACCAATGGTGATACATTCTTGGGTGGTGAAGACTTTGATAGCCGTATTATTGAATATCTAGCGGATGAGTTCAAAAAGGAATCCGGTATCGACCTTCGTAATGACACAATGGCATTACAACGCTTGAAAGAGGCGGCTGAAAAGGCAAAAATCGAATTGTCATCGTCGATGCAAACCGATGTTAATTTACCATTCATCACAGCCGATGCGTCAGGGCCAAAGCATTTGAATGTTAAGTTGACGCGCGCTAAGTTGGAATCTTTGGTTGACGATTTGGTTAAGCGGACAATTGCACCATGTCAAGCAGCGTTGAAAGATGCAGGGCTTAAGGCTGGTGACATTGATGAAGTGATCTTGGTCGGTGGTATGACCCGTATGCCGAAAATCATTGAAACCGTAAAGAATTTCTTTGGTAAAGAGCCTCATCGTGGGGTTAACCCGGATGAAGTTGTAGCTGCTGGTGCGGCTATCCAAGGTGCAGTCCTAAAGGGTGATGTTAAAGACGTTCTTTTGCTTGATGTAACTCCGCTATCTTTAGGTATCGAAACGTTGGGCGGTGTGTTTACACGTTTGATCGATCGTAACACAACCATTCCAACCCGTAAAAGTCAGGTGTTTTCAACCGCTGAGGATAATCAAACAGCTGTAACTATTCGTGTTTTCCAAGGGGAGCGTGAAATGGCTGCAGACAATAAAATGTTGGGTCAATTTGATCTGGTTGGTTTGCCATCAGCACCGCGTGGTGTTCCGCAAATCGAAGTAACATTTGATATTGATGCGAACGGCATTGTTAACGTATCTGCAAAAGATAAAGCGACAAACAAAGAACAACAAATCCGTATCCAAGCCTCTGGTGGTTTGAGTGATGCGGAAATTGACAAAATGGTTAAGGATGCCGAAGCGAATGCTGAAGCTGACAAAACGCGTCGCGAATCTGTAGAAGCGAAAAATCATGCTGAAGGCCTAATTCATGCAACTGAAAAGACCTTGTCGGAAAATGGCGACAAGATCACGGCAGAAGAAAAGTCTGCGATTGAGTCTGATTTGGAAGCCTTAAAGCAAGCTGTGCAGGGTGATAATGCCGAGGATATCAAGGCAAAAACCGATGCGTTGATGCAGTCCTCTATGAAATTGGGTGAGGCTTTGTACAAAGCTCAACAAGAAGCTGCCGCTGCCGGAGGATCTCCGGAAGGGGAAGCCCAAAACCAAGACAACGTGGTTGATGCTGAATTTGAGGAAGTTAAGGACGATTCTCAAAAGAAAGCATAAATAAAAAAACTATTTATTATAGTGAGTAAGTTGTCTACACTCACACTTAATGAAACCATCTAAGAAACCTCTTGCATTAATTCTGTTTAGTGTGAGGGGTTTCTATGATTTTTTAGGGTGAAACAGATGCAATTCTTGAAGCGGGTCATTAAGCAAAATGTATTTTTGACATCACTTGTATATATCATTAGGAACATAAAGTTACGTATAATATATTTATTTGATATATCCACGGATTCTGGTTCTACCCATGCTCAATTGAGTGTCTCTGAATCTGTTGACTATATTGAAGGTGTTTTCAAAGACTATCAGCGTGTATCTGGAATAGAGCAATTTTCTGGTAGAATCGCTGAAATTGGTCCGGGGGATAGTGCGGGTGTTGCCTTATTGTTTGTTGCCCATGGTGCAGATCAGGTTGATTTAGCCGATCGTTTTTATTCTCGCCGCTCAAATAGCCATAATGCTGATGTATATCAAATGCTATCAGAAAAATATCCTGTGTTAAGACAAATGCTGACGTCGGTTGATTTATCAGATGACTCGGCTTTGCCAAAGATAAAACGTTTCTATGGTGAAAAAGCATCAGGAGAGCTGTTTTTTAAGGAGCATAAAGACTATAGTGTTGTCGTTTCACGCTCTGTCTTAGAACATGTGGATAATCCAGAACTTGTGCTGAGATCTATCTATGATGCTTTGAAGCCGGGTGGCGTTTTAATTCACAAAGTTGATTTACGGGATCATGGTATGTTTACACCGTATCGCGAATCAACAGCTTTTTTAAGAATACCGCGGTGGGTCTATCGATTAATGACATGGCGGTCTGGTTATCCGAATCGCTTTTTGTTTCACGACTATAAACGAGTACTACAAGATATTTGTCCTGATTCGACTAAGCTGCTTGTTGCTGCAATTCATGGTCGGGATGAGCCATTGAGTGAAGCTGTTCCACTTGATCGGATTCCCTCTGATATTCGTCTGTCTGGAATCCATGCCATCGAACAGGTTCGACATAAATTTGCTTCGTGCTTTCAGGATGTCCCCTCTGACGAGTTGATGGTATCAAGTTTCTTTTTTATCTGTGAAAAACCTAAAATTTAATTCTTACTAAATTACTAAGATTTTGACAAAAGTCCTTGTCGTTGTATATTTATTAACGTATGAATGAATATAAGAAAAGGAAAAGCTATGTTTATACAGACCGAAGAAACACCAAATCCAGATAGCCTGAAATTTTTGCCAGGCCGTGTTGTTATGGAAATGGGAACAGCCTCTTTCAATGCGTTGGAAGAATGCGGTCGGTCACCTTTTGCCAGACGGTTGTTGGCAATTGACGGTGTGACAGGGGTTTTCTTTGGAAATGATTTTATTACCATCAGTAAAGCTGCTGACTTGGATTGGTATGTGCTTAAGCCGTCTATCATCGGTATTATTATGGAGCAGTTTGTCGCTAATCTGCCGGTGTTAATTGATGTTAATGCGGCAGAGACGCCAGTATCATCAGAAGATGACCCGCTTGTCGCACAAATCAAGGAATTAATCGATACCCGTGTGCGTCCAGCTGTAGCGCAAGACGGGGGGGACATCTTGTTCCATTCCTTCGAAGATGGTATAGTTTATTTAAAGATGCAGGGAGCCTGCGCTGGGTGCCCGAGTTCAACGGCAACGCTGAAGTCGGGAATTGAAAACATGCTCCGCTATTACGTTCCGGAAGTAGAGGAAGTAAGAGCGGTGGAATAGACAGCGGCCTGACCCGGGTTTATGCAGTTTTCTAGTTGAGCATACTACATTGTCACTGCGTCGCTCACCTACTATTGTAGGCGTCGCGACTAGTTCCTTGTATTAAACTCAACTAGAAAACTGCACCAGAACATTTTCCCGTTCTGAAGAGCTGTCTAGGGGGAATGTCTATGATTAGAACAGTTGTCACATCCTTGGCAATTTTGTCGGGGATTACACTTGTTAAAAGCCATGCGATTACATTGCGCCAAAAGTGTATCAATGAAATCCGCAAGGTTGAAAAAGATAAGGGGATTGAACCGGGCTTGCTTGAAGCGATTGCTCATGTTGAATCCAAAATGAACCCTTATGTGGTTAATGCTTGTGGTCGAGCATTTCATTTCTCGTCAGCCAAAGAAGTTGCCCAATTTGTGAAGAAAAAGCAAGAGGAAGGCTATCGCAATATTAGTGTTGGTCCAATGCAGCTTCATGTGCCCTCTCATCGTCGGAACTTTAAATCCCTTGAGCAGATGTGTGAAATTGAGCATAATGTCGCCTATAGTGCAAAATTGTTTAAACGCTTGAAGAAAAAGACAGGGTCTAATGAGGGTGCTGTTAAGCTATACCACTCACCGGATGCTTATGCGAATGAGCCCTATAAAGCACGTGTTTTTGGGGCTTGGGCAAAGATCAAAGTCAAGCGTAAACAGCAACAACCAGAGACAGTTCCTGTCAGGGAAACTAAGATTTGTAAGATTCAATAGGAATCGTATAGCCCAAAAAACGAATCTCGTTGTATCAAATCTATACTTATCCTTAAATATCTGATATCATGTCATAAAATAACTTTGAATGTGCAAGCAACTAAATGTCTGATAAATTTGAAACTATAACTGAATTAAAAGATCATCTTTTAAGAATTTTGGATGATAAAAAAGCTGAGCAAATCGTCACGATCGATTTAAAAGGGAAAACGTCAATTGCTGATTATTTGCTTATTGCGAGCGGTAATTCTTCCCGTCAAGTGGGGGCTTTAGCGGATATCTTGTATCGTGATTTAAAAGATCATGGAATTAAATCCAGGATTGAAGGTGTTCCTCAATGTGATTGGGTAATTGTCGATGCCGGAGATGTAGTGATTCATCTATTCCGCCCGGAAGTGCGATCATTCTATAATCTTGAAAAAATGTGGGGCGTTGAAATTCCCCAGACGACCCAGCTTCCTGAATGAAAATCAAAATTATTTGTATTGGATCGTTAAAAAAGTCACCTGAGTTGGATCTCATACAGGAATATCTAAAACGATCAAAGTGGAAGATTGAGTTTAAAGAATTGCCCAGTCGCTCTGACTTATCTGGTGATTCTTTGAAAGAGGCTGAGGCACGCGCTATTCTTGATCAGGTTCAAAATCTTCCATTGATGGCCTTGGATGAGCGGGGGGATGTGCCATCAAGCCGCCAATTTGCTCAGATTTTTCAAGATATGCAGAATACCGGATGCTCTCAGGTGGCGATTTGTATTGGTGGTGCCGATGGACTGCATGAGTCCGTGCGAGAAAAAGCGCAGTCAGTTATCAGTTTTGGACGTCTAACGTGGCCCCATATGTTGGTTCGTGTCCTTTTGGCTGAGCAACTTTATAGGGCTCAACAGATTTTATCGGGCCACCCGTATCATCGTGACTAAGCACTTTTTTTGAGGTTTAACTTTTCTTGGATTAAGAGTTTTATTTTTGCAGCCTCGCGGCGCCCTACATCGAGCCCACGTTCATAAACCAATTGGTTAAGGCCGCTGTCAAAAGTTCCAATTTCAGGAAGGGCAACGCGGATGACGTAGTCTGCTTCGCTCAAGGCAAGACGAGATTGATGGTGGAGGCTGATTTGTAGGCAGCGCCGTAAAATTCCTAAGGCATTTGTTGGGGCGCTATCAGGTAACCCGGCGTCTAATTCAATGGCTATAATAAATTTTGCTTTCATTTGGTGAGCTGTTTCAACAGGAACGTTGTTGGCAACGCCGCCATCCACAAAGTATTGCCCGCCAATTTCAATAGGCGTAAAAACGCCAGGGAATGCTGCGGATGCTCTGACAGCAGGGATCAGAAGGCCGCGTCCTATGGGGGTCATGTCCCCATATTGCAAATTTGTTGCAACCGAGATAAAGGGGATTTTTAACTCTTCAAAGCAGCGAGATTTTAGATTATTTTCCAAAAAAAGGTTCAGGCTGCTCCCATCAGTAATGCCAAAGGGGAGGAAATTCAGCGAAATATTAAGGAGGTGTTCACGTTCTTGAGGCAATAAAATTTCTTTGACGCGTTGGATATCTAGGGAGTCAGCATATAATGATCCGACAATCGATCCTGCGCTACAGCCAACAATCAAGTCGGGCTCGATGCCTTGTTTAATTAGTTCTTCCATGACGCCGACATGGGCAATACCCTTGGCACCACCACCGCCTAATACGAAAGCAATGTCAATATTTTCTTGGGCTGGTAGGGCGAGGTTATAGGGTTTGTAACTGGTTGTATCAAATTGCATTTCAGAACACGCGTTTAAAATAAATGTCAGGACGATCAGAGTTAGTTTTTTGCAAGACATAAAATATTTAGTATTGAAGAATCATTTAATCAATCATATTTTAGCTATCGGGCTTTGTCACACAATTTTTTCATAAGGAAATTGCTTGCGGTCAACGTTGCACCACCAGCAGCCAGAGCGAGTGCCGTCGGAATAATAATGGGGGCTGCGGTTGTTGCTAAGGCAGGGGCTGCAGCAAGGACAATGGCTTTGGTGGAAAAAAATCCGGCAGCACCGACTCCAGCTCCCACGCTTAAAGGAACACCCCCTTTTAGAAAAAGCGATAAGAACATGTTTTTTTCATTTAATTCGTCTGCTTGTTTAAGTTGCTCTGCAGCATCAATAGCTTGGACTTGTGTTGTTTCAACGTGTTGTTCTGCTAAGCTTAATTTTTCGCCATCAAGATTGATCTGCTCGTGAAGCATTTTTTGAATTTCTAAGAGGTCAGCCAATTCTTGTTCAATTTTTTTGACTTCATTATTTGTTTCCTCGATGATTTGTAAATCAACGCTGGATGTGGCAGAGCTGGGATCTGTCTGGACAAGGAGTAGCATATTGCCATCATTGTCGTAGGTTACTTCTTGCAGGTCCTCGAAGCGACCTGCGTCAATATAGTTCCTTGAGTCATCGTGGGCAGAGGCCAGAGATAAAACAACAACAAAAGATAAGAATAATCTCATGCTTATTCCTCATAAAACTAGTTTTATATATCAATTTTACTATCAACTCTAAGTTAATAAAAAGTAATTAATGAAATAATTGTCTAGTTTTATACTGAATACAAAACATAATATAAAGCACCTGCTGTTGCTGATGTCGTGATTAAAATCCATCCGGGCGGTGTCATAACAGCCGGAAGGACGCTGGCAACCCAAGCGAATGTATAGTAGGTGGATAGGGCAGTTCCTGTGCTAGCGGATACATTAAACCCAAGTCGTAAATAACGCAAAACTTTATAAAGCGGATGTTCCTGAGATCGCATAACCTCATCCTTCCATTGGCGCATTTTGCCTGCAAGCCCCATAATATCATTTGTGATTTGCTCTTGATGCTTTTCAACAGTCTCTAATTCAACCCCTGTTTGTTGGGTTGCTTCAAGAAGTGCTCTTAGCATCCTATTATTTTCAGCCAATAGAAATTCCATACTAGCGACACGCTCTGAAAGTGTTTTGTTTTCCTGTTTTAGACGCCATGTTGCCGTTAATAAATCTTCGGGAGTGCTCGGGCTTTCGGGTTGGACTGGCGTTAAGGCTTGTATTTGTTGAGGATAGCTTGTCCTTCCCGGACTATCTTCATCATCCGAGAAATAAGGGGCTGATGGTTCTTGTAGCCCATCGTCAAATGTTAATACTGGATATTGCTCTGATAGAGGAGATTTTTGTTGTGTGTGGAATTGTGCAAGAAGTTGATACATGCTGGGGGGCGTTGGTGAAGTGGGAGATAATTCCTGACCACAAACGATGGATATCAAAATCAAAAGAATTTGCATGAATCACCTATAATTTTACTAAAATTATGTATAGATTCAGGTTAGACCTGTTAAGACTGTTGTGTCAAAAATAAAACACATCCCTTTAAAAAAGCGTTGAAGTTCAGTAAAATAATTTTAATGATTGATTATCTTTCTCTTCCTGTTGATGTTATGGCTGTGAGTAAATTCCAGCCCATTGAGAATATTTTGCCCCTGATTAGTCAGGGATATGCGCTCTTTGGTGAAAATCGTGTGCAAGAAGCGGTTTTAAAATGGCCTAAGCTATTAGAAGAGAATCCCCAGTGTCGTTTGAATTTGATTGGATCACTGCAGACCAACAAGGTGCGACAAGCTTTACAGCTGTTTGATGGGATCGAATCCATTGATCGGCATCGACTGGTTGATGAAATTATCAAATGTCGGGCGCATGAGAAAACTAAAACGACTGAGTTTTTGATTCAAGTTAATATTGGAAAAGAGCCACAAAAATCCGGTGTGATGCCCGAAGCTTTCAACGATCTTTATTCATATTGTATAGCCCAAGACCTTCCAATTTCAGGGGTAATGTGTATTCCCCCGGCAGGTCAGGATCCTGTCCCCTTTTTTAATCAGCTAAAGGCTATAGCACAGGCTGTTAATATTCCTGTTGTGAGCATGGGGATGTCATCGGATTATGAACAAGCCATTGCCTGTGGCAGTACCCGCATTCGTCTCGGCACAGCGTTGTTTGGTGCTAGAATAGGCTAGGTTGCTGATTGTTTTCTTTAGGGGGGCTCTTTTTACGAGGTGCCGTACTGCCCGTTTTAATAACCTCAACTTTTCCATCGCCAAATGTTAAATTAACCGGTGTATTCGGGAATTTCTTAGCACAAGTAATGGATTCTCCTGACCCCGTTGTCACCATAGCAAATCCACGATCTAAAACTTTTTGAAAACTAGCTTGGTCGAGGCGTGTGGATAGTTGGTTAAATCGTTCAAAGCATAAGTCCAATTGATCTTTTGGGTGGCGTAGGCGAGCAAAAGTATGAATCAGTCGGTCTTGATGGGTTTGACAGAGTTGAGGTAGGGCCCGTATTAACCGGTCAGACCAATCATCAAGGCGTTGCATACCTTCTTCAATCAACCGTTGAGGGTTAACGAGTCCGCGCTCAAGGCTGGTGAGTTGTAAGGTTCTGTGTTCGAGTATTTGACGCATCACGTCATTATGGCGACGGGCTCGATCATCAATATAAGTAATCAGTTCAGCTAAGACAGGAACCGCAAATTCAGCCGCTCCCGTTGGGGTTGGGGCTCGTAAATCTGCGGCATAATCAATCAGTGTTGTGTCTGTTTCATGGCCGATAGCAGAGATCAAAGGGATTCTGCTGTTGGCTGCTGCACGGACGACAATTTCTTCGTTAAAAGCCCATAAATCTTCGAGGCTCCCGCCACCGCGAGCAACAATCAGGACGTCGGGTCTGTTCTGTAAGGCATTAAATCCGTTGATGGCTGCTGCAACTTGTTCGGCAGCACCCGTTCCTTGGACGGCAACGGGCCAAACAATCACATGACAAGGAAAGCGATCTTTGATGCGATGGAGAATGTCCCGAATCACAGCACCGGTTGGCGACGTGACAACACCAATGGTTTTGGGGAGTTTAGGAATTTGCTTTTTGCGATCAGCTGCAAAGAGTCCTTCGGCTGCTAGCATACGCTTGCGTTCTTCTAAGAGTTTTAATAGGGCGCCTTGACCCGATGCTTCGTAACTTTCCACAACCATTTGATACTTGGATCGTGCTGGGTAAGTCGTGATGCGTCCCGTTGCAATAATTTCAAGGCCGTCTTCGAGTTGGACAGGATTTTTTGAATAAGAACCGCGCCAAGATACGGCATCCATTACGGCATTTTCATCTTTAAGGGCGTAATAAATATGACCAGATGTGTGGCGCTTTAACCCAGAAACTTCCCCTTTAATGCGCACAAAGCCAAACTGGTCTTCAACGGCCCGTTTTAGGGTGTTTGATAAATCGCTAACAGATAAAATAGGGATAAGAGAGGTTGATTCGGAAAGGATTGGTAATTCTGACACCCGCGTCACCTTGTCATTGTATAAAATTAAAATTATGTTTTATAGTGGTATCATACCAGTTTTTGGCCAAGAAAAAATGAATTACGATAACTTTTTTGATAATTACCTGACGACCCTTAAAAAAGAAGGGCGTTACCGTGTGTTTATTAACCTAGAGCGTGTTGTTGGACGTGCTCCTTATGCTTTATGGCACCATGATGATATAGTTGATGAAGTTGTGGTTTGGTGCAGTAATGATTATTTGGCTTTGAGTCAAAACCCTGATGTTGTTGATGCGCTGGTTTCAGCGGCAAAGAACTATGGTGCAGGTTCGGGCGGAACGCGCAATATTTCAGGAACAGCGCATCCCCACGTTATGTTAGAGCAAGCAATTGCTGATTTTCATGGCAAGGGAGCAGGGCTTGTCTTTTCATCCGGGTATGTCGCTAATGAGGCAACGATTTGTACGTTGGCGGGTAATTTACCGGGCTGTGTTGTCTTTAGTGATGAAAAAAACCACGCGTCGATGATTCAGGGAATTCGCAATAGTCGTTGTGAAAAATATGTGTTTAAGCATAATGATATGACTGATCTTGAGTCTAAGCTTAAGCAAGTTCCTTTAGATACACCAAAACTGATTGTTTTCACGGCCGTTTATTCTATGGATGGTGATATGGCGCCGGCCGCTGAGATTGTAGCTCTTGCCAAAAAGTATAATGCATTGACTTTTATTGATGAAGTTCATGCTGTTGGTATGTACGGAAAGTCGGGGGCTGGGGTTTCCGAGTTACTAGGGCTTCAGCATGACATTGATATTATCCAAGGTAATTTTGCCAAGGGATTTGGTGTTGTGGGGGGGTATATTACAGGGAAACGTAATCTAATTGATTATGTGCGTAGTGCTGCCTCTGGTTTTATCTTTACCACATCAATGCCGCCTGCCACGGCAGCCGCAATCATGAAATCTATGGAATTGATCCGTGAAGGGACGGAATTACGTAATCAATTTTGGCAACGTGTCTATTATTTTAAGCAACAAATTGCCAAGACAAATTTACCGTATCGCGAAACGCAGGGACATATTGTGCCTGTAGTTGTTGGCAATGCGGCCTTGTGCAAAGAAATTTGTGATCGCCTTTTATACGAAGATAAAATCTATATTCAACCGATTAATTATCCGACGGTTCCTGTCGGGCAAGAACGCTTGCGAATCACAATCACACCCGCCCATACCAATGATCATATTGATCAATTGATCAATGCTCTTGTGCGCGTGTACCGCGACTATCAACTTAGTCAAGCCGCTTAGCTCATTCCATTTGACTTCCCGACTTTGTCACTGTGTTGCGCGTGTGCTAACTGCAAATGTCATTTTGCAGCTTGAGGGGCAATCTCAATATGACGCGTTTGGTCAGGATTGATGCTGATGCGGATATCGATGCGTTTTTGGGGTAAGTAATGACTAAGGCGTTCTGGCCATTCAATCAAGCAGATTTTATCGTGAAAAGCTTCTAATAACCCCAATTCCTCGGCGTCATATTCTGATTTTAGGCGATAGAGATCGCAATGCCATAGGTTGCCAAGCGGAGTATCGTATTCCTGAATGATGGTAAATGTTGGGCTTGGTACCTCTGTAACGCATGGGGCAAGAGCTTGGATGAAGGCGCGGCTAAAGGTTGTTTTGCCGGCACCAAGATCACCCCACAGGCAAATGACGCACGGGGCAGAGATGTTCTGGCTTAGGGATATCGCAATTTTGTTTAATTCTGATTCTGTAACAGCAGTGTAAGAGGGCATCTCAAGTCCTTTATGTTAGGGCGTGTTTAAATTTTACCCAATGATTAAGTTTCGGGCAATCAACATAACTTGGCAGGTTAATGGGATCAACCGGTTTATGGTCAACATAGATTAAATCTTTTTGGGATCGTTGCTCTCGGCTGATCAGGATAGTTTTTTGTCGGGGTGAGAAAAGCCAGCCTCCCAAGGTGCTTCGTTTTTTCAGGTTGAGCTCTGCTGTTAAGTGATCAATTTTGGTTTTTGGCATGGGGTAAGGATAATCCGTGGTGCTTTGACAGATGCGTTGGATCAAATCAACCTTTGCGGGATGGGGTAATTGACAAAAGGCATCATGACTCATAATCATAAACCCATAAGGGTGGATGTTGACGTGAAGTCGAATAAAGCGGGATACTTCCCGGTTAACCAGACGCCGGTTGTTTATAGCCGACGCTATAATTTTTTCAATATTGTTTTGGGGAAAATGCTGGTCAATTTCTATGCGATTGAGTCTGATGTATCCCCGTTCATAGGTTGGCTTTAGGTTGCTGGGATCATTGACATATGAAATATCATGAACCCGAGCATAATCTAATATTTCACTTTTGCGATAAGACAGGAGCGGGCGAATCAGAGCGCCAAAAACCCTAAATGAAAGAGGAAGAATGCCTTGCATGCCGCGATGACCTGATGATTGGCGATGGCGCATGTATAAGGTTTCCCATTGATCATCTAAATGATGGGCAGTGAATAAATACAGGACGCCGTGTTGATGGCACCAGTCTTGGAGTAGGGAATGCCGAGCTTGCCTCGCTGACTCTTGAATGCGCGATGATGGTTTATTGCCTGACCATGTTAATATTTGTGATGGAATATTAAATTCGTTCAGACGATTTTGAGTTAGGTGAGCTTCGATTGTTGATTCTGGCCTTAACCTATGATCAACAATAAGAGCTGTAATGTCGGGGAACATCTGGCCTAAGAGATGGCACAAAACCATGCTGTCAGGGCCACCAGAAACCGCAACGGCAATACGGCTTGAGGACGGTATTGTCATCAAAGAAGAAAAGGTTTCTTGAAAAGTAACTAAATCCAAAGCCATTGCAGTGTTGTTTAATATCGTTGATAATTTAAATAGTTAACCCCTTTTTTATATCATGAATTGTTGACCGTGGGTAATAAAAACACAATTTGCCGGATGATCCTTCAAGGTCTTGTTTACCTTGGACTTAGCTGGGGTGTGGGGTATGCTGACGCTCTTGATAAAGCAAAGATAACGGAATCAATCCAAAATCAATTAAAACTTCTTGAGCAAATGCCTGAAAAAGATCTTAAGGCAGAGCGTAAATTAAATCAGGTTGCGAATCATCAAAAGAAGCAATCCGATCAACAAGAGGTTAAGAAACTATCTGCTGAAATTTGGTCTGAACAAAAAGAGAATAAAACATCAATTATTGTACAATTTGAGAATGGGTTACCTTATCCGGCGTTGTTCAAACGGGGGGACTACATTTATTTGGCGATATCGTTTCCAACAGATATCAGTCAAAAAAAATGGTCGGATACAGTGGCGCCAGAAATTAGCGCTTTAGAAATCTTGCCTGCGGATGATGCGACTCTTGTTCGATGGAAAATTGACCATGTCTATCCGCAACTTAGGATTGATAGTAAACAGAATCAGTTCATCATTGAGTTTTTGTCAGAAAAGCCGGATACAGATGGGTTTGCTCTGGAAACATTCCAACCCCGACATCAAGGAGAACCTTTTACGGCAAAGCTAAAAAACGCCCAGACCGATATCACGGTTGACCTTGGGGTTGATGGCGATGTTTTGTTTATTGTTTGTGCCGATCAAACGAATAAGATCATCCCCGCTTATGATTATCCGGATTTTACGAGGCTTGAATCTTATCAAGGTGTTGCTTTTGATTTGAAGTCAGAAGATTTAGAGTGTACGTATTTGCGCAAAACAATTTATATTAATAAACTTGGTGGTATCGGTAATTCTATCGCAACGATGGATGTTTCAACGGTGACATCAAGAACGATTTTTGATGATTTTGCCCCAGACGACCCACAAGCAAATGTTCGACAATTGATCGCTAAGGTTTATTCAGGAAGCCCAACGCTTGAAGATGCTGTTGATTTGGTATGGAACTATGTCTACCAAGGGCTCGCCCTTGAATCACAAGGGGTTATGCGCGGGATTCTTGCTAAGAACGCGGACCTAGAGTTGAATAATCTATGGAAAACGATGGCTGGGTTGGCTGCTCTTATGCGTGGTCAATATGATGCTGCTGAAAAAAATCTTATGGAAATTCAAGATGAGCCAGATGTGACTTTATGGAGAAGTATAGCGCTATGTTGTGGCAATCATAAGATTGATCCTTTTGAGGTATCTCGTGTTTTAGCCGGTAAAAAATACCTATTAAAATTGCCCCCTGTTGTCCGAGATAAATTATGGGTTCGGGTTTTGGAATTTGGTTTGCTCCGCAACCAACAAAAGCTTCTTGAGGAATATACGTTAAAGGGCGATAGCCCAACCACACGGATTGCTCTTCCTATGTACCGATTGGTTTCGGCTTATCTGCAATTGGATCCTAAAAATCCGAGCACTGTTAATGCTTTGTTTGACATATGGCAAGAGGCACCAAATACAAAGGTGGGGGTGTTTGCTGCGTTTGAGAGACTTAAATTTTTACATAAAGTCAAAAAAATCACGCCCGATCAAGAATTAAAGGAATTAGAAAAACTTAGATTTCAATGGCGAGGGGATCAACTGGAGTATGTTATTGCCAAATATTTGATTGACCGATATATGGAAGAAAAGCAATATGCAAAATTACTTTCTGTTGCGCGTAAGACGATTAAATACTTTTTAAAACGGTCTCATGAAGATGGTTTGCCCCAACTCATGCAAGAAGCCTTGGTCAAGTATTTTCAGCAAGATCATTTGCCTGTTCTTGAGATGCTCTCTATTTTCCAAGAATATACAAGTATTGCACCGGATAATGACCAGGGGGATATGATTATGATTCGGGCAACAAACATATTGGCAAATCTGGAATTATATGATGTTGTCGTTAACCTTTTGCGTGAATACTTAAACCAAAAAGTTAAAGAGGGGGCTGATGCTCAGGATCGTCGTGATCATATTTTGTATCGGATGGCTGTCGCTTATCATCTTGATAGAAAGTTCCAAGAAGCCCTTAAAACGCTTGATGAAATCAAAGAAACGCCTAAGGATTTGATTGATGATACTGCCATTTTGAGGTCAGAGATCTACCTGCAATCAGGAAAAGAAGATAAGGCTTTGGGGGGATTAGGAAATACGGTTGCACAGCTGATTCATAAAGCTGAAATTTTTCTAGGGGATCGGAAATGGAAGCAAGCTCAGGATGTTTACCACCATTTACTCTCTGGTCACTATAAACTTTCTGATTCTGATAAAGCCCATGCCATTGTTAATTACGTCTTATGTCTATATATGGATAAGCATCTGGCGAAACTTAAAGCAGCGAATACCGAATTTTCAGAATTCATGAAAGGAAAACCAGGAAGTCAAGCTTTTGAATTGTTAACTGTATCAGATGCCAAGGTTAGCTTAACGCAGTTGCAATCAATTCAACAAGTTTCTACATTTACTGAGCGATTAAAAGGGTTGTTTTCGGAAAAAGGTTAGTGAAGCTTTTTAAATCGATACTTATTTAAGTAAGAGTTGTTTTTTGCTGAATTGACTCACCTGTTGTAACCAGATAGTATACCAAAATGAAGTGAAGACGTCGAGATTCTGACTTATGAACTATAATAAAATTGCATTATTCCCATCGCGTAATCCTAAGGCGCAAGCTTTTGCTGATGAGGTTAAAAAACAATTGAGTGTTGCCTCATTGGAGGAGGCGGATTGTATTGTTGTGATCGGTGGCGATGGGTTCATGTTACATGCTTTGCATAATCTAAAACATCTGGATATTCCATTTTTTGGTATTCATGCCGGAACGGTTGGTTTTTTAATGAATGACGTTGAATCTGCTCACTTGATTGATAAAATCCAAGAAGCAGAAGTGAATGAACTTTATCCGTTACGTATGACCGCAATCGATATTCATGGACATGAACATGCGCATAATGCGATTAACGAGGTCTCTTTGATGCGTCAGTCTCCCCAAGCTGGGAAGATTAAAATATCTGTGGATGGAATTGAGCGAATGCCAGAACTTGTTAGTGATGGTGTTTTGGTATCAACACCAGCTGGAAGTACGGCCTATAATCTATCGGCTCATGGGCCTATTGTTCCCTTGAGTGCAAATTTACTGGCATTGACACCGATCAGCCCATTTCGTCCAAGGCGTTGGCGGGGGGCATTGTTACCCAGTTCTGCCAAGATTTGTTTTACTATTTGCGATGCTCAGGATCGCCCAGTTAGTGCTTCTGCCGATTATCAAATGGTTGATCATGTCAAGCAGGTTGTTGTTGAGCAAAATCGGGACAATCCGTTCCGAGTTCTGTTTACACGTGATCATGATTTAGAAGATCGCATATTAAGTGAACAATTCTCAGTATGATAGACCAGCTGCTTAAAGAGAGTGTTACTCAGCTAAAAAATTCTGGGGTTGACAATCCTGTGCGTGAAGTCCGCTTAATGCTGGCTGCCATTTTAAATACAACGCATGAGCAGATTCTTTTTAATCCGCCACAGATTCTAACGTCAGAACAGATGAATCAGCTTGAGGATTGGGTGTGTCGTCGATGCAAGCGAGAGCCTTTAGCAAAAATAATCGGGAAAAAAGAATTTTGGGGTCGAGATTTTTTTGTGACAAAGGATACGCTTGATCCGCGACCGGATACTGAGACTGTTATTGATGTTATCCTGAATCTTGCATCTAATAATAAGCCATTACGGGTTCTTGATTTGGGAACCGGGTCTGGCTGTTTGATCCTAACTTTATTGGCAGAGCGACCAAACTGGACGGGCGTTGGAGTTGATTTTAGTCAAGCGGCTTTGGCTGTTGCTCAGGAAAATGCAGAAAATTTGAACCTTTCAAAAAGAGTTATGTTTGTTCAGTCGGATTGGTTTCAGAATGTTGAGGGAGTTTTTGACGTTATTATATCAAATCCCCCTTACATTGCGCGAGATGAAGTTTTATCAAATGAAACACTGCATGATCCGGAGAATGCTTTGTTTGCTGATGACGGGGGCCTTGCGGATTATCGAAGAATGCTAGAGTCTGCATCAAGGTTTTTAACGCCGAGTGGGTTTATTGTTTTTGAAATTGGCTATCGCCAAGCAACAGCTGTTATAGAGATAGCTCAATTTTTTGAGTTTGATCTTGTCTCTCTGCATCAGGATTTGGCAGGTCATGATCGCTGTTTAGTTTTTAAGAATAAAAGATAGGGGATTCTGCATCCCCTTGTGTTACATGCTTGCACACTGTTCAGGTTGTCCAATTTGTTCTAGGTCTTTCTGTATTTCCGTGCATGCGGAAAAGATAGTGATCCCTAAGGTCATTATGATTAGAACAGTTATTTTTGATTGATTCATAAGTATTCTCCTTAATATAAAATTCTTATAGGGGCATGCGAATGCCAATTATTCCTGAATGATTTCGTGCCTTGCGAGCAAAGCTGCTGCCAATTGTGAATGAAAAGTCCAGATCACATTTGCGAACAATGATTCCTGCTCCGATATCCGCCGTATTTTTTGGCTGTCGTTGCCCTTGTCCGGCTGATACAATCTGTCCCTGACTGAGCTGTACTCGACTCTGTTTAAGTTTGTTTTTGTAATTATGAGACCATAGAATTTGGGCGAATAGTTTTACTGGGTTTACGTTTGGATCTTTCGATAAAAGAAAATGACTAAAACGCCATCCCAGTTGAGTTATAAAGTTATTTGTTTCGCGTGCTTTGATCGTATTGACTTGCACATCATTGGTAAATGTATTGATTCTTGGGGTCCAGGTGTGACCAAAGTTAAAGTTCACCAATGTTTCGAGTAAGTTGCGTTTTGCCACATAATATAAATATGATGCCATACCATACAAACCAAAACTGTTTGTTGAATAGTGTTGTTTGTTGGTTAGGTGCTGGAGTTTGTTGTGAGAACGTTCATAAGAAACAGATCCAAAAAGCATTATATTCTTAAATAGGTTGCCACCATATAATCCAAATTGTGTTGAACGGCTTAGTCCAGCGCGCATACGGTTTAAACGTGGTTTTGTAGCAAGGTAAGCAAAAGAAACTCCGATAGGAATAGACGTATTGATTGAGTCGATACCAAATTGAAAACCGCGGGAATCTGTTGTGAATTTGCGGTTGTCAAGGTTATTGCTAGCGTAATTATACAGGCCTGTCATCCATATTCTTGTGCCAATATCCTTGAGTTCAAATTGACTTTGCGGGAGTTGGCCTTCACCAAGGACCCGCATCATGTCAATAGAGTAAGACTTGGCGCCGGGCATTGATTTAAAAGGCATAAACTTTGACTGAAATCTTTTCGTATGTGCAATGAAGCGTTGCATATCTTTTAGAAATTCTTGAGGTGTACTTGAGTTAAAGTTTGCCCCTGATCTGCCTGACTCGCATGAGGATTGGACGATATTATTTTGAATAGTCGTTGTAAACACGGTAGAGCTAATGCCATTGGCATTACTGAGAAGAATGTCGGGTAAGGGTATGCTTTTCCCGCCTGTGATGATAATTTTCAAAAATCCAGTTTCACTCAAACTAGATAACGTTGATATTGACAGACCAGTGCCATTCCTTAAGATAACTTGAGGAGTAGATTCTGAACCAAAATAACCTCTGACCAAAGTGTATTCACCATTAGCAGGAAGGGTACCGATAACATCAAAAATGACTTCTGCTCCATCAGAGAGGGTGACCATTGCTGGCGGAGTGGTAGCATCTATTGTTCCAAAGTTTGTGCCATTTGCTTGGAAGATCAATTTTGATCCGGCATTAAACATAAGGTTACCGCCTTGTAGCTGAAGATCAACACCTGGTGTAATTGTTGCAATGTCACCCTCATTAAAAACTGCTTCGAGATTATAAGGGTTCGGACTCGGGGGCCAGCTTTGTGATGAATAGGCCTGATTTGATAACGCAAGCATAGCAATAACCGTGAGTTTATATAATAGCTTGTTGCTGGGTGGATGTGTTTTTGATGTATTGTTCTGCATAAACTAATCACTATAATTTTAAATGAACCATTCTTAATTATTGAATTTTTTTTGCTGCTCTGTGAACTAATTGATTAAAGGTTAATTTTTGGTTTAGAGATCTTTTTTTGTGTTTTGTTATTTTTTTGAGAGGTATAAATAATACTTGGCAATTATGGATAAGTCTTGCTACGATAATCATAAGCTTATGTAAAGCTATGGCCGATTGAGATCAGTTCTCGGGTTATGATGCTCGTCTCTCGGCGTAATGTTTTCAAATTAATTAGGTATTTTTAATGTTAAGAAGAAATCGATCTCGTGGATCGGCACCACGTCGTAATAATAACAATGGTCATTCTAATAATAGTCGATCTCACGGCTCTGGTGTTTATGAACGCCCCGAATCTAGGCCAAGGTATGGCGTTGCTTCGCAGAATTATGAACGTTATATGAATCAAGCTAAGGATGCTTTGTCGTCCGGGGATCGTGTTCAGGCGGAATTTTTTTATCAGCATGCTGACCATTATTTGCGCATTCTCAATGAGTATAAAGAACAACAACGAGCGCAGCAGATTCAGCAACAGGAATCTCAGGCTGAAAAAGAAACTGCTATCAGTGAATCAACAGGTGTTGACCGAGTCTCTGATCAACAGGTATCTGAAGTTATTATTGAAAGTGCATCTGAGCCAGAAGTTGTTAAAACACCGCCACGTCGACAAAATCGTAAACCTCGTGTTAATAAAGTGGATGCTGCTCCTGTGCAAGGGGACTCTAGCGCGGAATAATGCGGGCTTGAATTTCGCTTGACATGATGATGTGTGGGGTATTTGATGTTCGGATCCGATCATTGATTATGATGACGCTGCGCCGGTTCCCGTCCCCAATTGTCATGTGCGGCCTGTAGTTCTGAGGTTGACTATGACGACTAAAGTCATAGGGATTAATACCATTGAATTTTAAAAGATGTTTGTGAATTGTTTTCGATAGGAGTCTTAGGCTTATCGGGTTTTGAAAAAACAAAACAACGGCATTGTTATCCTGAAATTGACCGGCACGACAAATCGTTTGTTGTAAGTCGACAGGGTTAATATATTGATCGATAAACATCTGTAGGAAACTTTTTAGCTCTGACGTTTCGGACTTGTGAATAGAGTGGATAAACCCTAGGGTTATATGGTATGTTTCCGGTGATTTAATTTTAGTGAGCGGTGTGCCATCAATCAAGCTTTGAAAGATAAGATGGGCGCAATCGTGGTGGATCATGGCTTCTATGACAATTCTGTCATTATCCTCTGACGGCAGGTAAGGCATGGACATAACAAATATGTTATCTTGGATTGAGCTCTATAAAAATTCAAGCATGAGGTCACTAGGGTGTCAAATAATTATGTGGATTTTGATGAATTCCTTAATCACTTTCTTCTGTGTAAAGTTTGTCATTTTGTGTAGAATATAACTATGACACTTTTTTTTAAAAAAACACATAAACGACGACGGGATGTTTTTGCTTCTCTGGATTTAGGGAGTAATAAAATATGCTGTGCTATTGCGCGCGTTGATGAGCGTGCTAGCGGTGATGGTTTGCGTGTCGTTGGTGTTGGGCATCAGTTATCACAAGGTATACGAAATGGTGTTGTGACGGATCTTGAGTCTTTGGAGGATTCGATCCTGAATGCGGTTCACACGGCTGAGCAAATGGCCCGTGAGACCATCGATGAAGTTTATGTCAGTATTTCTGCAGCGAGTGCGCGTTCTCATACTTTGGATGTCGAGTTGGCTCTTGGGAATTCGCCAGTTGATGATAACCATATTCGTCAATTGCTGGCCATGGGGCGCCAAGCCTTTGTTAAAGAAAACGCCCAGATTATCCATGTTTTACCTGTAACCTATGCGTTGGATAATGAGTTCGGAATTCGGGATCCGCGGGGCCTATTGGGTAAGAAACTTATAGCAAGTCTGCATATCGTATCCATTGCTAATGGAGTTATGCAGAATATTACAAATTGTATTGAACGATGTCATTTAGGTGTTGCTGGATTTGTCGTCGCTCCTTATGCTGCTGGATTGTCTACTCTTGACGACGATGAGCAAGCCTTAGGCGTAACTGTGATTGATCTTGGCGGTGCTAGCAGTACAATTGCTTCGTTTTTAGACGGTGCATTGGTTCATGTGGATAGTATTCCTGTTGGTGGGGGGCATATCACGAGCGATATTGCCCGTGGATTATCAACGCCGTTATCACAGGCTGAACGTCTAAAGACATTATATGGCACGACGATTACATCTTCATCCGATGAGCGCGAGAGTATTATTGTCCCACAATTGGGTGAGGGTAATATAACAGCAACTCATCAGGTCCCTAAGTCTTTGTTGGTGTATATTATTAAAGCTCGTGCCGAGGAAACCCTTGATCTTGTTTGGAAACGATTACAACATTCAGGGATGGATCGTATCGTGGGGCAACGCATTGTCCTGACGGGTGGGGCCAGTCAATTGCCCGGTATCCGCGAGCTTGCTGCGCAAAAGTGGCAAAAGCAAATTCGTGTTGGATCGCCTATCGGATTTAATGGTGGTGGTGATTTTGTCTCAACGCCGTCTTTTGCTGTATGTGGTGGGTTACTTAAATTTGCCATGCGCGATTTTCTCAGTGAAGACCATGCCGTCTTGGCTAAGCCTGCGCCAGCAGACAATATGGTTCAACGTGTTGTTGGTTGGATCCGCGAGAATTTTTGAGTAAAATATCTTTCTCTGTCTGGTTTAAAAATCTGTTATAATGTAACCAATAAAACCCGGAGGTTATATGATGAATCAAGATCGCTTAACTCAACGAGCCCAAGGGATGATTCAGTCGGCACAAATGCTGGCAGTTCGCGAAGGGCACCAACAACTCACCCCGTTTCATTTACTGAAAATTTTATTGGATGATCCAGAAGGGGTGGCTGCAAAACTAACCGCCCAAGCTGGTGGAGATGCAAAGAAACTTCATGCTGTAACTGAAGCTGAACTTGCCAAAATTGCAAAAGTTTCCGGTTCAGGTGCGGGTGGTGTTTACCTGAGTCAAGAGTTTGCCAAAGTTATGGATGTAGCTGAGCAAGCGGCGACTAAAATGAAGGACCAATTTGTGACGGCAGAAATGCTGTTTCTTGGGCTTTGTTCGGTTGATCCGACTAAAAAACTTGCAGAATCAGCAGGACTAACGGCAGCAAAATTGAGTGAAGCAATTGCTTTTGTCCGCAAAGGCCGAACGGCGGATTCGCAGAATGCCGAAGATACATTTGATGCTCTAAATCGCTATGCCAAAGACTTAACAGCCGTGGCACGTGAAGGTAAATTAGATCCGGTCATTGGTCGGGATGAAGAAATTCGCCGTACGATTCAAGTCCTATCGCGTCGTACTAAAAACAATCCTGTTTTGATTGGTGAGCCTGGTGTTGGAAAAACTGCTATTGCCGAAGGGTTGGCTCTTCGTATTGTTAATGGCGATGTGCCCGAGGCCTTGAAAGATACGCGTCTGATGTCGTTGGATTTGGGAGCGTTGATTGCAGGGGCTAAATATCGCGGTGAATTTGAAGAACGCTTGAAGGCTGTTTTAAATGAAATTGCTCATGCTTCCGGCGATATTGTTCTGTTTATCGATGAATTGCATACCCTTGTTGGGGCGGGAAAGGCCGATGGCGCCATGGATGCGTCCAATATGCTTAAGCCTGCTTTGGCACGCGGGGAACTGCATTGTGTTGGGGCGACAACGCTCGATGAATATCGCCAATATATTGAAAAAGATGCAGCTCTGGCGCGGCGTTTTCAACCTGTGTTTGTTGAAGAACCGACAGTTGAAGACACAATTTCGATTTTACGGGGCTTGAAAGAAAAATATGAGATCCACCACGGCGTCCGGATTAGTGATAATGCGATTGTTGCGGCTTGTACCTTATCGAATCGCTATATTAGTGATCGATTCTTGCCGGATAAAGCAATCGACTTGATGGACGAAGCTGCTAGCCGTGTTCGTATGGCTGTGGATTCAAAACCTGAAGATATTGATGAGCTTGATCGCCGAATTATTCAACTTAAGATTGAACGTGAAGCCCTGAAAAAAGAAGATGATGAGGGCTCTAAAGATCGTCTTTTAAAGCTTGAGAAAGAGCTCGCAGATTTAGAAGAGCGATCTGATGAACTGACTCGGAAATGGCGCGCTGAAAAGAGCAAGATTAATGATGCGCATAAACTGAAGGAACAATTAGATACTTTGCGCTCGGAACTAGAGGTGGCACAACGCCGAGGAGATTTGACTCGGGCTGGTGAAATTACCTATGGCTTAATCCCAAATCTTGAAAAGGAATTGGCTGATTTGGCTAAAGAAGGGGGTAAAAAATCCTTGCGCGAAGAAGTGAGTGATCAAGATATTGCAGCAGTCGTTGAACGGTGGACGGGGATTCCTGTTGAGAAAATGCTGACGGGCGAAAATGACAAGTTGGTTCATATGGAAGAAAATTTGGGCAAGCGTGTCATTGGGCAAGATGAAGCTGTGAAAGCGGTTGCCCAGTCTGTTCGACGTTCGCGGGCTGGTTTGCAAGATCCGAATCGTCCGCTTGGATCGTTCTTGTTCCTAGGTCCGACGGGTGTCGGTAAGACTGAGCTGACAAAGGCTTTGGCTGAGTTCTTATTCGATGATGAAACCCATATGGTGCGTATCGATATGTCTGAATATATGGAAAAACATTCGGTTGCACGATTGATTGGCGCACCTCCCGGATATGTTGGGTATGAGCAAGGTGGTGCACTGACTGAGGCAGTTCGTCGTCGCCCGTATCAGGTGGTCTTGTTTGATGAAGTTGAAAAAGCGCACCCGGATGTGTTTAATGTGCTGCTTCAAGTCTTGGATGAAGGACGATTAACTGACAGCCAAGGACGTACCGTCGATTTTCGCAATACGGTTATTATCCTGACATCAAATTTGGGAGCTGAATTTTTGGCGGCGGATTCGGGGTCTGACGTGACACCGCTGATGCGCGATCAAGTCATGGGGGTTGTCCGCAATGCCTTTAGGCCAGAGTTCCTTAATCGCCTTGATGAGATCCTTATTTTTCATCGCCTGAGCCGAGCGAATATGACACACATTGTCACAATTCAGATTGCTCAGCTGGCTAAACGCTTGGCGGATCGTAAGATTGAGTTAGTCCTCGATGCCAAAGCCTTAGCATGGTTGGCTGAGGCCGGATATGATCCTGTTTATGGGGCGCGCCCTCTTAAGCGTGTGATCCAACGTAACCTTCAAGACCCGCTTGCTCTTAAGATTTTAAACGGTGACATTAAGGACGGACAAACGGTTGCTTTCACTGAAAAGGATGGGGAACTGGTGCTGACGTAAAACGGGTCCGTGCTTTGTTCTTCTTGGTTTGATTGATTTTATCCATGTTAATCATGACTTGATATCACGATTTGCATGGATATTTTTTTTGAAAAGAATCGTAACATTTTGACAGATGCGATAGGTATACCTATATGCTATATATAAATTAAGTCACAAAACATTGGGATTAATATGACAACAGCGATTATTCTTGCAGCGGGTATGGGAACCCGGATGAACTCTAGTTTGCCGAAAGTTTTGCACCCACTGGGGGGCAAGGCCATGGTTCATCATGTGATTGATTTGGCGCAAACCATGCAGATGGATAAAGTTGTCGTGGTTGCCTCTCCTTATTTGGATCAAGAAAAACTAAAATCAGGTCGCGCAATTGATGTTGTTGTCCAAGAAAATCCGCAAGGAACGGGTGATGCTGTGCGCGTTGCTCTAAGGGCTATTACGGATGATTCTCAAGATGTATTGATCTTGAGTGGCGACGTTCCCTTAATTGAGTTTGAGACATTACAACCTCTTTTTGAGAAACGTCAGAATTGTCCGGATGACTTGCTTGTTTTGGCCATGCGCGTGGACGACCCGCGTCAATATGGTCGACTCATCACTCAAGATGATGTGGTTAGTCAGATAGTGGAGTACAAAGATGCGACACAGGAACAACGCGAGATCAATCTATGTAATGCGGGTGTTTATTTAGCACCGGTTAAAATTTTAAGTCAGTTGATCCCGCAATTATCTGCGGATAATGCGGCTGGTGAGTTGTATTTGACGGATTGTATCAGCTTGAGTCAGAAAAATGGGTTTACGGCGCGTTATGTTGAAACACCGGCACCCGAAACCCTTAATGGTGTTAATAACCGAGTAGAATTAGCACAAGCAGAACAAATCATGCAAAAACGTTGGCGTCAACGGATGATGTTGAGTGGTGTTACTTTATTAGATCCGGATACGGTCTATTTTTCCCACGATACGATTGTGGGTAAGGATACGATTATTCATCCGCATGTAACATTTGGACCTGGGGTTATTGTTGGCAATGAAGTGACGGTTTTGCCATTTTGCCACATGGAACGTTGCGCGGTAAATGCAGGGGCGAGTGTTGGGCCTTTTGCTCACTTGCGTGTTGGGGCAGTCATTGGGGAGCAAGCGGCGGTTGGTAACTTCGTTGAAATTAAAGATACGACTTTAGGCGCAAAGGCTAAAGTTAAGCATTTGAGTTACTTGGGGAATGCGCAAATCGGGGCGCGTGCTAATATTGGTGCTGGTACGATTACGTGTAACTATGATGGGTTTAATAAATCTGCCACATTTGTTGGTGATGATGCTTTTGTTGGAAGCAACACATCCTTGGTGGCGCCTGTTCACATCGGAGAAGGGGCAATTGTCGCGGCTGGTAGTGTGATCACGGATAATGTGCCGGAACATTCTTTGGGAATTGCCCGTCAACAACAAACCAATAAACCTGTTTGGGCAAAGAATTTTAGAACCACAGCAGCTGAGTTGAAAAAAACAAAAGGATAGCTATGTTGGGGATGGGGGACTTACAAGTGGGGAAGCTGCTACAATCGGGTTGTCTCATACTGTTTTGATAAGGGGTATCCGACACCAGAGTGGCGGGAATTAGGGTCGGTTATTAGAGTTATATTTAGACGACATGAGACATTCTTAGTGCCAAATGTCCCTATAAATGAAGAATTAAATGATAGACAAAGATGGTTTGTAAACTGTATTTTGGAAGGTAAAAAAGATAAGTGCGCGTGATATTGCGACATACTGGAATGTAACAGAAAAAACAGCGCGTCGTGATATAAAAGATTTACAGGAACGTAACTATATTCGATATGAAGGTGCCTTAAAAAATGGCCGATATGTCGTTATAGATACGGACCGGAAACAGGAAAAATAAATGTGTGGGATTGTAGGAATATTAGGTAAAGAACCTGTAGCGCAACGCTTGATCGATGGTCTAAAGCGTCTAGAATATCGTGGTTATGATTCAGCTGGGATTGCAACCTTGGAATCTGGTGAGCTATGTGTGCGTCGAGCTCAGGGGAAACTGGTTGCTTTGCAGTCTATCTTTGATGCGTCTCCAATTTCCGGAAATTTAGGGATTGGGCATACGCGTTGGGCAACTCACGGTGTGCCAAGTGAAGTTAACGCTCATCCTCATGTTTCTGATAAGGTTGCTGTTGTTCATAATGGGATCATTGAAAATTATGCCCATTTAAAGGATGCTTTGATTAAAAAAGGGCATAAGTTTGCGAGCCAAACCGATACAGAAGTTATTACCCACACGATTACAGACTATTTATCTCAAGGAATGTCGCCTTTAGAAGCATTTAGAGCATCTCTTAAAGATTTTCATGGGGCCTATGCTCTTGCTGTTTTGGTTAAAGACACACCGAATACACTTTATGTTGCCCGTCGTGGCAGTCCCCTGGTCATTGGTTTTGGTGATGGCGAGACATTCATTGGTTCTGATGCTTTAGTTTTAGCGCCTTGGACGAAACAATTGTGTTACCTTGAAGAAGGTGATTATGCTGTGATCACATCTGCGGAAACTCAAATTTTTGATGAAAAGGATCGAGCTGTTGAACGTCTTGCTAAAACAATATCCATAAATGCGGATGCAGTTACTAAAGGTGGCTATGACCATTTTATGTTAAAGGAAATTTTTGAGCAACCAACAGCTGTTAAAGAAACTTTAGAATCATTGATTGATCCGACAAGTGAAAAGTTAAAACTTCCGGTTGATGTGGATTGGAATGCGATCACAAAAATTACGATGATTGCTTGCGGTACATCCTATTTTTCCACAGCGGTTGCTAAGTATTGGTTTGAAATGATCGCGAAACTGCCTGTTGAAGTTGATATCGCATCTGAATTCCGTTACCGAGAGTCGCCGTTGCCAAAGGGTGGGGCAGCCTTGTTTATTTCTCAGTCAGGCGAGACAATCGATACTTTGGAAGCGATGAAACAAGCTAAAGAAATGGAACAAACAACAATAGTTGTCGTTAATGTTCCTGAAAGTAGTATGGATCGTTTGGCTGATTATTCGTTCCATACCAAAGCAGGTCCTGAAATTGGTGTCGCGTCAACCAAAGCATTTACCTGTCAGTTGGCTGTCCTTGCAACCCTTTGTCTAGATGCTGCAATTAAACGCGGTGTCTTGAGTGAAGTTGAAGCAAAAGAGCATACTCAGCAACTTTTGAATTTGCCGAATGAACTATACGGGATTCTACAAAAAGAATCTGACTATCAACAAGTTGCTGAAATGCTGAAACCTGCTCGGGATGCTTTATATTTGGGGCGTGGAACGAGTTTCCCCATTGCCATGGAAGGCGCCTTAAAACTTAAGGAGATCTCCTATATTCACGCTGAAGGATATGCTGCCGGTGAGATGAAGCATGGCCCGATTGCATTGATTGATGCGTTGATGCCGGTGATTGTTCTGGCGCCATTTGATAAGTGGATGGTAAAAACCTTATCGAATTTGCAAGAAGTTATCGCTCGGGGCGGGATTGCTATTTGTTTTACAGATCGAATTGGCCGGGAGCATATTCAAAAAGATCAAATTCCAACTCAGATTGTTGAAATGCCAGTGACACATTTGATCACCGCACCGATTTTGTATGCAGTGCCAATGCAACTACTGTCGTACTATACGGCATTATTGCGGGGAACAGATGTTGATCAGCCAAGAAATTTGGCTAAGT
Organism: Candidatus Paracaedibacteraceae bacterium; assembly: GCA_019636055.1. Taxonomy (NCBI): domain Bacteria; kingdom Pseudomonadati; phylum Pseudomonadota; class Alphaproteobacteria; order Holosporales; family Candidatus Paracaedibacteraceae; species Candidatus Paracaedibacteraceae bacterium. Next base: position 8,877 of record JAHBYH010000002.1, on the reverse strand, counting down.
CAGTGACTGTTGAGTGACTTCCCAATAATAATCTTGATTTTTTTCTCATTCATACCCAATTATCGTTAAGTATTAATTTGAGAATTTTGATTATTATGAATAAAAATATTTTGTCTTTATTTGTTGCTATTATCTTCTGTGGTTCAGTTTTTTCTGCAGATGATATGATAAGCCCTTATCATGGTGTTGTTAAAAAACTCAAGCTAGATGTTTCTCAAGAAGAGATTCCTCCATTATTATTGGATAATCCTGAATCATTAAGCCTAGCAACACTTAGGGTTTTTGTCGAGAAAAGTAAGTTTGATGCTCGCTATAAACCAACCTATGATGCTGAAAAAAATAATGGTAAAGGTTACAGTTATTATACCTCTCCAATAACGTCAAATAATGATAAGTGTTTTTACCTGTATGCAGCTCGTCGTTTAAATGCGAAATTAGCCGACGTTGTTAGTTCAGGTTCTGTTGCTATTCTTTATATGGGGTATCAGAAAACTGAATCATCAGCTATTTTGAAATATCAGTTAATTAGTACAGTTGATGTTAATGGAACTCAGCAAGCCCCATTCCCTTATAATTTCACAATTGAGTATATTCAAAAGAAGTTAGTGACAGAGTTAACACCACAACAGCAAGAAAGGCGGTCTTTATTACGTAAACAAAGAACGTTGAACCATATTCGATTAGGAACGAATGATGTTCCTCAGAAATTAGGAAGTGACATTGCGAGCAGCTCAACTGTAGCATCCTCATCATCATCCGATGAGATTGTGGAAATTGGTACTGAGCCTAAGAAGAAAAAGAAAAAACATAGGCGTGAACGATCTGCGTCTGTTAATGATACGCTAAATTAGATTTTGATTAACTCATTTTAAACGAAGAAGGGCGGATGAAAAAAACCGCCCTTTTTTATTGGAATTGGTGTAAACTGGGGGTAAGTAAGATTTTTGGGTCGTTTTGACTGTGCTGGAGGTTACCAATGAACAATAATTCCAGAAATATGATTGTCTGGGCACTGGTTGCAATGCTGGTGTTTTCTATCTTTCAAATGATCCCGGGGGCGGGGACTCATTCACAGGCTATGCCAATCGCTTATTCCGAGATGGTTAAGAATGTTGATGATGGCAAAGTTAAAGATGTTGTCATTCGTGGGAATACAATTATTGGAACAATGACTGATAATCATCAATTCATGACATATGCCCCTTATGATTCTGCTGTGACCAATAAGATGATCGACAAGGGGGTTAAAGTTAAATATGACAAACCTGAAGAAGATATCTCTTTTATTCATTATTTCTTGTCTTGGTTGCCGATTCTATTATTGATTGCGTTTTCCTTTTTTTCATTCCGTCAAATTCAGTCGGGTGGGAATAAGGCTATGGGGTTTGGTAAGTCACGGGCACGTCTGATGGGCGAGAAAGCTGTTCGGGTTACCTTTGATGATGTGGCTGGGATTGACGAAGCCAAAGCTGATCTGGAAGAAATTGTTGATTTTCTCAAGGACCCTCAAAAATTCCAACGCCTTGGCGGGCGCATCCCACGTGGTGTCTTATTGGTGGGGCCTCCCGGTACAGGTAAAACGCTGTTGGCTCGATCTATTGCGGGCGAAGCCAACGTCCCGTTCTTTAGTATTTCGGGTTCCGATTTCGTTGAGATGTTTGTTGGTGTTGGTGCTAGCCGTGTTCGCGATATGTTTGAACAAGCCAAGAAAAATGCACCATGTATCGTCTTTATTGACGAAATTGATGCCGTTGGTCGCCATCGTGGTGCTGGCCTTGGTGGGGGTAACGATGAACGTGAGCAAACCTTAAATCAGTTATTAGTTGAAATGGATGGATTTGAGGAAAACGAAGGTGTTATTATCGTCGCTGCAACAAACCGTCCGGATGTTTTGGATCCGGCCTTGTTGCGTCCTGGTCGTTTTGACCGTCAGGTTGTGGTGCCCAACCCGGATATTAACGGTCGTGAAAAAATTCTAAAAGTCCATATGCGCAAAACACCAATTTCCAATGATGTTGATGTTCGCGTTATTGCGCGCGGCACCCCAGGGTTTTCCGGGGCTGATTTGATGAATCTTGTCAACGAAGCCGCATTGATGGCAGCACGTCGTGGAAAATTGGCTGTGGATATGAGTGATTTTGAACAAGCCAAAGACAAAATTATGATGGGTGCTGAACGTCGTACTTTGGCCATGACCGATGATGAAAAGCGGTTGACAGCTTATCATGAGGCGGGGCATGCGGTCATTGCTTTTTACGAAAAAGATTCAGATCCGATTCACAAAGCAACAATTATCCCGCGTGGTCGAGCCTTGGGTATGGTGATGCGTCTGCCCGAAGGGGATCGCATTTCTATGTCGCGTGCAAAAATCTTAGCGGATATTAAGGTGGCTATGGGTGGTCGAATTGCTGAAGAAATGATTTTTGGTGAAGACAAAGTAACGACTGGGGCATCCAGTGATATTAAGATGGCATCTGAGTTTGCCCGTCGCATGATTACCGAATGGGGGATGAGTGAAAAGCTTGGCTTCCAAGCATATGGCGAGCAGCAGCAAGAAGTATTCTTGGGGCAGGCATTAACGCAGCGTAAGCAAATTTCAGAACGGACAGCACAAATTATTGATGAGGAAGTTCAGGCTGTTTTGGATACATGTTATAAAGCGGCGACCAAGTTGTTGACTCAGAAAAAGGCAAAACTTGAGCTTTTAGCCAAAACACTCTTGGATCATGAAACCTTGAGTGGTGATGACATTAAAGTGCTGCTTGAAGAAGGTAAAAAACCTGAGCCAGTTATATCTGAAACAAAACCTAAGAAACGATCTTCAGTTCCTGAAGTTACTCTGGATGTCTGAGGTCAGATAATCTAAAGCCTAAAAAAGTCCGTATCCTTGGTTTAGAAGGAAGAGTTTTTAACAAACTATGCTCCGAACTTCTTAAGTAGGGAGCACGGATTTTTTTCTATAACCCTAATAAAGAAAATTCTCAAAAATATCTTCTTTAAAATCGTGTGCTATTTGCCTTAAAAAACTAAAGTTTTACAAATATTTATCACAACGGACGTAATGACTTTTAGGGGCAAAAATTATTCCTTATAAAATTTATTATGGAATTTTTGGGCTTTTTTAAAAAAAGTACAAAAAAGTGTCAAAAACACAAAAAAACACGATTTTAGCTCTTGAAAAATAGTTAACAAGTTGTTAAAAAAATCACTAAGTTTTTGAATTGACTGATAAATAAAATTTTAGCAACCGCTAAATTTTGACCGTCAATCCTGTAGGCAGTTTTGTTGTTCTTCCGCATCCCCTTGGGTTATGGCTCAAGGGGATCTTATTTTGAGGTAACTATGTTTAGTTTTCGTAAAATTATCAATATCTTGGTGCTGATCTCCTATGTCAAAATGACAATCGTCTCATCCTTTGCGATGGATTCCGTTGTTCTTCCGACACTCACAACAAAGCTGAAAGTGGCACCGGTATTTCGCCATGACGGAACACTTGACAGAGTTACGCTCAATCTTATTGAAAAAGATCGCTCTGCTGGCACACGCAAAATTATTGAGGAAAAAACCGTTTATAATCCAAGCCTTTTGCCCGAACCCAGACAACTGCCGGATTTATATATGGGTTGGGTTTGTGAAAATAACACCGTTGTTGGCTTTAAATGGGATCTCAAAGACCTTGGAATCGTTCGGGTTGATTTTCACGGCAACGTCATTTTAGATTCGGCAAAACAGATAGATCCAACACGAGCTGTTAAGATCAGCGGTGCTAATGCCGTGTTATTACATAACTGCTCTTATTACCACCTGATTACAAAATCTGAGGGTGTTATGTTAATGGGCGGCAATACCGTCAACAATTTAGTCGCAACCTTAACAAACCCCAAAAGCGGTGTTTTGATCCATGACGGGGGCGAAAAAGATACTGTTGGACATATGACGCTAAACCAAGGCTGCCTAGTTAACGCAGCACAACCAACAATTATGGATGGCGCGGTTTGGGACTTAGGCGGCGGTGATCTAAATAACCTCGGAACCCTAAATTTACAGGGTCGCCATGATATTTTGCGGGCAAATCTTGTTGAAAATAAAGCTAATATTTCCGGGGGTAACCTGCATATTGAAACAAAAGATCTAATTAACGATGGTGCTATCCGAACACAAGAAATGGGTGCCAAGGTCTCAGGTAACTTTGCCAACATCAGAACCATTGAAACAGATCAATCGTTAGATCTTGATGTCAAGGGTGAGGGGGTTAACTCCGGCAAACTTAACAGTAAAGGCGACATTAATATTGATGCCGGCACAGATAAATTTGTGAACGATGGTGATATCAATGCAAAAACAGTCTTATTATCAGGTGTTAAGAACTATGGGGCAATCACCTCTGCTGACGGCATGATTCTCGAGAATGGCGAAAATCATGGTTCCATTCGCGATGAACGAGATTTCATTCTTATCCTTGAAGATTACAAAAACAAAGGAATGATGGCCGCGCGACATATCATGGGGGGCGGCCATCTTTCGTCAAGTGGTGTGTGTATTGCTGACCTGATCACGGTTCATTATTTCTCGGAAATGGGAGGAACATTATCAGGTGATAATTTAGTTATTGGCCGAGCAGTCAAAAGCTTTAAAACATGTCCAAAAACAAAAATTGAGGTCAAAACCTTAGCTTTTGAAGCTGCAGAAGGAACGATCCTTCAGTCTGGGGAATGGTCGATGCAATCCTTGCAGAGTCACCGTCATTTGGATGTGACCGGGATCGTTGAAACAGAACATTTAGCACCGGTAAATTGTAAAATTACAGTTCAGGATAATGGCATCTTGAAATCAGACCAGACACATCTAGACCATGCTGAATTGATATCCAAAGGCAAGGTTGATCTGGGGCCAGTCACGATACAATCAAGCGAAATCCTGAACAGGGGGACAATGCGTTTAATCCTAAAATCTCTGGACTACGAATCTCCGATTTATGCATTGAACAATCAAGGAGAATTAATCACCAGTGTTGATGCGCCGGAAGTTGGTTCTGAAATTCACCGATGGTTAGGTTTACGCCTGAAAAATACAAAAGGGACATTACGACTCCAAGGAACATATCGCGTACCAGAGCAAGACTTATATAAAATCGGCACATGGAACGGTAAAGTTATCGTCGAAGATACGATGATTCTGCCCGGAACAACGCAAGCCATGGATCCAAAGTTGTTTACGAATTTTGCTGTCAATAACCTGATCATTGATGGGCAAGGCGGGCAATTTTCTGACATCGCTCGAACCCAAGATTGGACCTTTGCGGATCATATTATTTTTCAGAATTTTGAGCGTCTCTGGTTCTTTAGATCCAGTCTGACAATCAATAATCCTCAATTTATTAACATCCAGTCCTTGCATATCCAAGCCCTTTTCAATATTGCCAAAGGATCCATGTCTGGTCGCAATATCCGCACATATTCGATGGGGAAGAGTAATGATTACCTCGGAGACCTTAAAATTGCCGAAGGGGGGATGGACCTCGAGATTGATCAAGATGTCGACATTCGATTCGGTAAAATCGAAATGCGTCAAGACGGGCGTATCAAATCTAAAACAGGAACGATCCTGGTTGGGGAAGAAGGCGCCAAGGCGGATGTGAAGGCTCAGGTATATGGACATAGACTTCGTTATCCAAATTATTTAAAAAAACACCTAAACGGATCGTATGTCAAATCCCACGGCAAATTAAAACTAGAAACTCCCGAATCCGATGTTTTGATTCATTATGGTCAAATCTTATCAGTTGGCGGCATTGAATTTGTTGTCAAAGACCTAATTAAAAACCTATCCGGCGTCATTATGTCCTATGGTGATATAACTTTACGCGGTAAACGTTATCTACAAACGAGACCTGACCTTATTAAATTTAAGGCGACAGCCGATATGTCTTATTATTTAGAACAAGCAGATGCTGCTGATTTAAGTACAATGGGTTCTCTTTTTCTTTTCCTTGATGGTTTTGAAAACCAATATAGCAATGTTTTGGTAGCTAAAAGTCTTTTATGGAACAACACAGAGATCCCTCTAAAAGGAGTTCCTGGTTTACAAAATTTTTCTCGCAATCAATTGTGTAAATTATTCAATAAGCTACAGACTCCCAACCGCACCCCCGTCACCCTTGCAACGATGAAAGTCGGCGAAGACTTGGTCGTTGTCGGTGGCAGTGTTGATAACTCTGGTGCCATCAATGCCCGGACAATCAACCTTGATCTGGATTCCTTTGCCTCTCGTTGTTTGGGCGGACGCAGCACAGGCCATAAGTTCGGCACCTTGCAATTTGACATCAGTCAAATGATCGAAGATGCCAAGAGTGATCCAGCCGCGGCTGCATTTATGGGTGAGACCTGTCTTGAAGGCGATGAAGTCAAAGAGGCGCTTGGTGGATTAAACCCCGACTATTTCGTCTACAGACTTCTTAGTCACGCCATTGGCCAGTCTTATCTTAGACTGGAAGACGGTCGCACTGTATCCGGAACAGATCTGATCAAATTTCTTCAGAAAAATGGCCGTAAAATTGCCGAAGGCCTCAGAGAGCAAATCACCGCTCTTGTTTGGGAACACATTGAAATTAACAAGCGATTGCAACCCCGCCTTAAGCTCTATATCTCCCCGGATGCCATAAACAAAAAACAAGGATCCGGTGATGTCACTGGGGAAAAAATACACATCAAAACAAAGGGGGACCAAACCTATTCAGGTGGATCTGTCCATGCCGAGACAACGACTATTCTTGAGTCAGAAAGCGATATTAAAGCATCCAACACGGATATTTCGGGCGATGATGGTGTTGCCGCCAAAGGCAAAAACATTAAAGCAGAAACCCTTGCCCATCGTATTTACCATGCGAATGGTTATACGGATATCGTTAAAGATGACATGCGCTTTACCAGTAAATATGGCCCGGCATTACTCGTTAGCTTTGCCAATCTAGTTTTGAACGGAACCTTTGTTTCTGCCGCCAGCATTGGTGTAAAGGTCGGTGGCTACCGCGAGTTTGGCACAACTGAATTGCATTCAGAAAACACAACCTATCGGAAAAAACACACAATCCATGAGGAACGCACCGATCAGCATGCAACCCATTTGCATGCCCATGGCAATACCCGTCCCGCTGCTGATACCCCATCCGGCAATGAGCAAACTCAGGCAAAGCCCACAGCTCAAACCAAGACTAAACCACAAGGACCAACCCCCTTTAATCCAAACCGCAAGGAATACGAAGGCGGTGTCACTGTCGAAGATGTTGACCCCGCAGAGGATGCGCCGCCAGCGCGCAAGCCCTATCACCCACACCCGGAATTCATTCGCACAACGGAACCATCTGGTTACACATGGGACGAGGCTGCCTATAAGGCCGTCCCTGAACTCAAAAGTGCGTTGAAAAACCCGCGTCGGGCAAAGCTTCAACAACGCCAGAAAAAAACGGTTAGTTTTGCAGAACCAGAGCCAACATTCAATCCGGAGGATATCTTCGCCGATTCACCTGAAGTTGGTGATATCGACCTCGAAACCGATGGTAACTCTGTTGATTATGCGTTGATTAAAAAAGCAAAAAATAAATCAACGTGCCGAACTCACGGGCAAGCTGTCGAAGCTGCAGCAACGTCTACCCATACAGTTACCGATACTAAGAAATCAAGACGGTGTGGCGGAAAGAAAAAGAAAGAAACCAAACGATCAACGGGCACCCCTAACGTCTCTAAAACCACAGCTGGTGATGCCATTGTCAAAGAAGGCGACGAAGGTCTCAGCCTTTATGCCAGTGAGATGGAAGGGAAAACGATTAACCTTACATCCAAACAAGGTCGCATTAATCTCCTGACAGCCTTGGGCTATGATTACGAGTCCATGAAAAAGCAATCGGAAGATGCAGCCTGGCAATCCACATCTCAGTCTGTTGCTTACCATGAAAACCGTCAGTTCTGTCGCTTTCAGACCGATGAAGAAGAAGGCCTGATCATCAAAGCGGCCGATGGAATCTGCGTTGAGTTCGTAGTCGAGAAATATTCCCATACCGAAGCAACCGGCGGTAAAAAACCTAAAACAACGGAACGCAGTCGCCTCAAGGATTTGCCGACGGCATCGGGTTACGAATGGCTGCACGAAATGGACAAGCGTGACGATATCATCCGCATTTATGTGGACGAACGCCACGACACCATGTACATGCACCAAGAAGGCATGTCCGCCGTTGCTAAGATTGTCGTTAGTATTATCATGAGCTGTATCTCGGGTGGCACACTCAGTATTTTGACGACCATCCTAACGAATCTTACCATCAATACAATCGAAGCCCGCGGTGATCCTGTCCAAGGTATGAAAAAAACCTTCAGTAAGGAAGGTCTAAAATCAATCGGCCGTTCCTATGTCGGAAAACTCTTATTGGATGGCGATTGGGGTGTTGCTGAGGGGGCAACCTGGGTTGCGACCTTACAAAGTGCCTTTATGGAATCGCTCAATACCACCTTAAGTGACTATCTAGGCCGCGGTATCATCGACGGGGACTGGCGCGTCAATGCCCGCCGTATCGGCCTTGAGCTTGTGACCAGCACCGCCGCTCGCTTTGGTGCAAAACAAATCGGAGGGTGGCGCAAAGGGACGATTCTTGACGGCAACGTCTTTGATTATGTCAGCCACAAGATCATGCATGGTGCTTTGGCAGCCGCAACCTCTGCCGCCACGGCTCGCCTAGATCATGTCAAAGGCGCCGACCGCAGAAAACGCATCATGGGAGCAGCCAGTGGTGCCATGATGGCCGAGGCTGTCAGCGAATACATGATGAACGGCGCTCTTGCCAACGTTGAGGAAAAACTCAACTCATCCGGGCATGCGCCAAAA